>JAQWGO010000077.1 GCA_029238175.1 Henriciella sp.
ATATTCCCACTCGCCAGCGCATCGACAGGGTTTGTCGGTACGATTTGCAGCAAGCGATCAATCAATCCGCCAGCTTCCGCTTCTCGCTCTCTTGCTTCATCAAGGGCCGACGCATCAGCCCCTGCAAACGTCTCAGGCGAAAGACTTGCACCGGGCTGAAATATCGTCGCCAGGATCAGGCCCAGCGTGACGGCAATTGCTGTCGTCCCGAAATAGGTGCCAAGCGCACGTAAGCCTAGGCTGCCCAGCCGTTTTGGATCGCCCATCGCGATAATGCCAGATACCAGCGTAAAGAAAACCAAGGGTACGATCAGCATTCTGATTAGGCGCAGGAATAAATCGCCAATCCATTCAATCCAGGTTGTCGCAAACTTGCCGCCATCTTCAGCGCCCATGCCGTAGCGCAGGCCCAAACCAACGACCAAGCCGAGGACGAGCCCGACCATGACGCGCTTCCAAAGATCAATCTTTAACCACCAGGACATGCCCGCTCCCATCAAATTTGCTTAACATTGACGCTAGAACGCATTGCGCAGCTATTCAACGGGGAAGCAGCGCGATATGAGCAAAGCTATGGATATGCTCGACCGTTTGTCATCCGGCTGGAAAGCCTGGTTCATCTTGTTTGCGATCACGTTCACGGCCGCTGCGCCGGGCGTGTTTAACCTTCCCGCGCTTGACCGGGACGAAAGCCGCTTCGCGCAGGCCTCTAAGCAATACATTGAAACGGGCGACTATCTGATCATTCGCTATCAGGATGAGTACCGTAACAAGAAACCAGCGGGCATCCACTGGCTTCAGTCTGGTGCAACCAATCTTTTGGGCGATGAAGACAAGCTAGAAATATGGACGTACCGCGTGCCGAGCTGGATCGGTGCAGCGCTTGCCGCTATGGCGACTTTTTGGTGCGGAATTGTGCTGATTGGGCGGCGCGCTTCATTTCTTGGGGCTGCACTTTTTGGCGCGACGCTTCTGCTGACGAGCGAGGCGCACATATCAAAGACTGATGGTGTGCTGATCTTCCTGACGACATGGGGCGTGGGTGCTTTAGCGCGGCTCTATATGGGCAAGGCGACGAAGCCCAAACAGATGGCTTTGCTGTTCTGGTTTATCATGGGGCTTGGTTTGTTGATTAAAGGCCCTGTAACCCCAATGGTTGCTGCGTATGCGGGCTTTGGCGCGTGGGTTTGGGCAAAGGCTGGCGAAGGCAAGGGCGGGGAGTGGTATAAGCCTCTTTTCTGGTGGCCCGGTCCTGCATTGGCGCTTGCGATGTTCTTGCCGTGGCTGGTGGCAATCCAGTTTGCGACGGACAACACATTCCTACAGGGCGCCGTTGGTAAGGACCTGAAAGACAAGTTTGCAGGAGCTTCAGAAGGGCATGCCGGTTGGCCACTTTATAATGTTACCCACATTCCGGTTTGGTTTTTCCCAGCCGTATTATTGCTTGTGCCGGGCGGGGTTTTGGCGTGGAAATTCCTGCGCGGAAGCACTGATATCGCCCGTAAACGTGGAACGGATGCGATTTTCGTCTGTACTGCGCTGATTGCTCTTACGGCTTTGGCAACGTGGATTTTGCCAGGTGAGCTGGGGAATGGCGCACCATCGGCTTTACCTGCTCTAATTATACTAGGTTTTTGGTGGATTGCGACACGTTCAGAGTGGAAAGAGCGTTGGTTGGCACCGGATTCAGCCCCGATTTCCGACGAAGTAAAAGCCATTCGGTTTTTGGTCGCGTGGTCGGTCCTGACTTTCGTTTTCTTTGAGCTTATGCCGACCCGTCTGAGCCACTATATTTTGCCAACTTATCCCGCTCTCGGTTTGCTGTGCGGTTGGGCTGGATTGAAGATGATTGAGGGTGAAAGATTGCCTGTCTCCAAATGGGCGAGTTTTGCGATTTACTTGCTCGGCGGCGCACTGCTGATTTTCGTAAGCTCTCCGATGGCGGCGAAGCTGATCAAGACTGAAGCGGCTGGCGATTTCAAAACAGCCGCGCCTGATGAAGTGATCGCTCAATGGGCACCTTATGTGGATTTCCCATTATGGTTCTGGGGCATTGGCGGGGTTTTATTCATTGTATCGATCGCTGTATTTTCGTTGCGAAAAATCGGTCTTGCTGTCACGGCAGGTATTGCGACCAGCTTATTTCTTGGCTGGCATGTTCGCACTGACTTCCTGCCAACGCAGCTTTGGGCGCAGCCAACTGAAAGCGCGCGCCTCGCGCTGCAAGGGGTTTGCGGCGTGCCAAGTGAAACATGCGAAGATGGGCAGGTTAGCCCAGAACGTGTGCTGGCGGTTGGGTATGCAGAGCCGAGCTATGTATTGACGTTTGGGACGCAGAATTTGCACCCTCCGGAGACGCCGATGGTGCTTCCAGATGGTGCCGAAGCGTATCCGGTTGTTTACTTGATAAATCTTGAGGATAGAGGCAGCTCTGAACGTAAGTGCAAACAGTTGGGCGATGCTTGCATCCCGTCAGCGCCGGACGTGCGTGATCAGTTGTTGGCCGAAGCCGCTGCGCGCAGCCTTTGCGTCAGTCAGTCAGACAATGTGTACGCCCTGAACTATTCCAACGGTGATCCCGTGAATTTCGTGGCTTATCGCTTTGATGAGGCTGGTTGCTAGCCAAACTGTCGCGCGGCAGTTTGAACGCGTTAAGTTCGGCTATCGGGTTCTTATGTGCTATCTAACAGCGCATTGGAGACGACATGATGGACCAGACTGAACACCGCCAACCCAAAGGCATTCGGGACAGGATTGCGTTTGCGTTCGTGAAAGTCTTACGCTTTTTTGCCGATCTATTCTTTCGTAAACGCTATGGGCACCGCGCGGTTGTTCTAGAAACAGTTGCGGCTGTTCCAGGTATGGTTGCAGGTCTCTTGCAGCACTTGAGGTCAATTCGCCGGATGCGCGATGATCAAGGGTGGATCAAAGAACTGCTGGACGAAGCTGAAAATGAGCGCATGCATTTGATGACTTTTATCAAAGTGGCTGAGCCAAGCTTTTTTGAGCGCCTTTTGATCATGGTGGCGCAAGCCATTTTCTACAATTTTTACTTTTTCCTCTACCTCTTCGCACCGAAAACAGCGCATCGGGTTATCGGTTATTTCGAGGAAGAAGCTGTCATCAGCTATACCCATTATCTTGCTGAAATTGACGAAGGTCGTCTCGAGAATGGACCCGCGCCAGATATCGCGATTGAGTATTGGAATCTTCCTAAGAATGCGACTTTGCGTGATGTCATTATTAAAGTTCGCGAGGATGAGGCCGGTCACCGTGACCGTAACCACTACTTCGCTGACGCTCTAATCGCAGGTGATGAACCTGTGGCGGCACCTGCGCATTAGGCGCGGCGCAAGACGTAACCAACACGCGGGAAGTGCAAGTGCAGGTTTTCGGCCCGCTCATCGAAGCGTGAAATGATGACGCGTTCAGCGTTCGCGACAACTAACTCGCCCTCGACCCAATCCTTCGCGTAATCGTCAGCGGCGATGGCCACTTTATCGCCGGGTTGGAAGTCACGAATATCTTTCGCGGTTGAGGCGGGTTTCAGTCTAGGCGCGGCGTCGCAGGCGATTTGGATAGCTTCTGCACCGCTAAGGTTTTCTGGGGCTTGTCCTTTGAAGTCTTTCAGGCGGCGATACCAATCCTTGGTCATCGGCGCGCTCTCAAAGCACAGCTCTAGGAAGTCAGGGACATTTTTCTCAACAAACCATGGGTTCATAAAGGCATGAACATCGACCATTCCCGGTTTGGTGCCAACGATCCAGTCGCCTGTTCCAGCGTGGCGGCCGCCCTCTAGGCGTTCCTCTATCCACATTAGTTGCGAACGCCACTGATCACGCAGAAATGGTGCGGCGGCCTTCATTCCTTCAACATCAAAAGGCCGGCCAGACATTTTGGTGCGGTCATCGATGAATTCCTTGGGCATGTGCTCGCCGACCGCGCCAAATATGACACCGACACTAGTCTGAAACCACTTTCCGTCGGTCCATCCCGCGACCATTTTTGCAAGGCCTTCATGGCCAGGAAGGTTGAGGGAAGGGAGCTGGTAGCGACGCTCTAACTCAGTCAACATGATGGCCGTGTCGCAGAAAATATCTGCGCCGATCTGCATAACGGGCGTACGGCGATACCCGCCTGTCAGAGGCACTAAGTCTGGTTTCGGCATGATCGAGGGGATTTCAACGCCAGACCACGCCAAATTCTTCATCCTCAGAGCAAGCCTGATCTTCTCTGAATAAGGTGAGCGATCAAAGTGATGAAGAATAATGCTCTGCGCGTTGGCCATGACTTAGTCTCCCCAGACAATTTCCTGCATCATGCGGAATTTGTCTGGGAAGGGAAGGGTGAATTATATTTGCGCCAAAGCTTGCTCTAGGTCGGCGATGATGTCTGCTGGATCTTCGATGCCAACAGATACGCGCACCGTGTCAGGCGCAGCGCCTGCAGCGGCTTTTTGGGCGTCTGAAAGCTGACTATGCGTCGTTGAGCTTGGATGGATGATCAGTGAGCGGGTGTCACCAATGTTGGCGAGGTGACTGAAGAGTTCCACGCTCTCGACCAGCTTTATACCCGCCTCGTGACCGCCTTTCAGGCCGAAGGTGAAGACGGCACCTGCGCCGTTCGGGCAGTATTTTCGGCCCCGCTCATAATATTTGTCTTCCAGAAGCCCCGCATACTGAACCCAGCTGACTTTCTCATGGCTGGACAGGTATTTTGCGACGGCGGTCGCATTGTCACAATGTTTGTCCATACGAAGAGGCAAAGTCTCACATCCGGTCATGATCATGAAGGCGTTGAATGGCGACAGAGCCGGGCCGAGGTCGCGCAAGCTGAACGCGCGCGTAGCAATTGCGAAGGCGATATCGACGTTTGACCCGTCCGGTCCCAGTGGAAGCGCGCCAAAGCCTTCTGCGAAGTTAAGGTCATTATAGTAAGCCTGCGGTGTTGCCATCGTCGGATACTTATCCGCGTGAGCTTTCCAATCGAAGGTTCCGCCATCGACCAGCATGCCGCCGATTGAATTGCCATGGCCACCGATGAACTTGGTCAATGAGTTGACGACGATATTTGCGCCGTGGCTGAGCGGTCGGCAAAGGTATGGCGAGGCCATTGTGTTATCGACCATATAGACAACGCCGTGGCGTTTCGCGATCTCTGCGATCGCTTCGATGTCGGTGATCACGCCGCCCGGATTGGCGAGGCTTTCTGTAAACAGCACGCGAACGCTGTCATCCATGGCTGCTTCGACGGCGCTCAGGTCGTCCATGTCAACGAACTCAACGTCCCAGCCAAACTTTTTGAAAGCATGGCCGAGTTGATTGATTGAGCCGCCGTAAAGTTGCTTGGCCGCCACGATTTTCGCACCCGGTTCCATCAGGACGTGAAACGCGAGCAATTGCGCCGCGTGGCCGGAGGCAGTTGCGACACCCATTGTGCCGCCTTCAAGATTGGCAATCCGTTCTTCCAACGCGCCAGTTGTAGGGTTGCCAAGGCGCGTATAGATATTGCCAAACTCCTGTAGGGCGAAAAGCTTGGATGCATGCTCTGCATCTTTGAAGACGAAGCTGCTGGTTTGATGGATCGGTTGCGCGCGAGAACCGGTTACCGGGTCGGGTGCTGCGCCCGCGTGGAGCGCGCGTGTTGAGAAGCCTTGGGTCATTATCGTGTCCTACCTGCAAAAATTTATCGTTTTGACCCGCTAATCACTAGACGTTTGGAATGTTTTGCCTAGCTTGAATTTTAAGAAGAGCGCTTAGCGCCGCTAAACAATACCTTTGGGAGGTGACCAAGAATGTTAGATACGACTGCCATGCCGCATGTCGCGGACATAACGCGTGTTCAAGCTGAAATTCGTCCAAGCGAAACTGCGCTCTGGTTTAAGGGTGAAGAGACGAGTTTTGCGCAACTGGATGCGCGCGCTAATCAGGTTGCAAATGGTTTGGCTGCGATGGGCGTTGGCCCGGATACGCGGGTCGGTTATCTGGCCAAGAATACAGACGTTTATTACGAGCAAGCATTTGGGTGCGCGAAAATCCGCGCCGTTATGAACGGGGTCAATACGCGCCTTGCTGCGCCTGAGGTGCAATTCATTCTGGCTGATGCGCGCGTTAAAGTTCTATTCGTCGGACCTGAATTTTTCAGCATTGCTGAAGATATTAGAGATGAATGCCCCGACCTTGTGCACGTGATCACACTAGGGGAACGGCATGGCGACTGGCCGGTCTATTCGGAGTGGCGTGATCAACAGAGCGCGATTGCGCCAGCGGTTGAGACGCTTGGAGGTGATGACGTTATCCAGCTTTATACGTCCGGCACGACAGGCCTGCCAAAAGGCGTGATGCTGACCAATGACAATTATCTAAGCTTCTTTGAACAGTGTGAGCAGCTTGAATGGTCTAACTATGATGCTGGCGATGCGGTGATGAACGCGATGCCGCTGTTCCATGTCGCGGGGGTCAATTGCGGAATTTTGGCAATCGCGCAGGGGGCCAAAACCGTGATCTTGCCAGAGATCGATCCTGCAGAAATTCTTGAGCTAATTGAGAGCCAACAGATTAAGCATGCCTTCTGGGTTCCGGCGGTTATCTTGATGCTGAGCCAGATGCCAAACTTTAGAGAGGTGAACTGGTCGTCTCTTAAGCAAGTCTTCTATGGTGCAAGCCCGATCACGGAAGATCTTTTGCGGCTTGCCGTCGAAGTGATGGGGGCACGCTTCACACAGCTTTACGGACTGACCGAAACGGTTGGTGCCGCAACCTTCCTGCCGCCTGAGGCGCATAATCCAGACTGGGGCAAGCTTCGCTCGTGCGGCGTGCCTTGGCCTGCTGCGATTGTGCGCTGTGTAGATGCGGACGGTAACACGGTCCCAACCGGGGAGGTTGGGGAAATTGTTGTGAAGTCTGGTTTCGTGATGAAGGGGTATTGGAACCGTCCTGAAGCCACAGAAGAGTCAATCAAGGATGGCTTTTTCTATACAGGTGATGCGGGATATTTTGACGAAGATGGGTTCCTGTTCATCCATGACCGGGTGAAAGATATGATCGTGTCGGGCGGCGAGAACGTTTATCCTGCTGAAGTTGAGAACGCTATTTTCGGCCATCCCGATGTCGCTGATGTTGCCGTGATTGGTATCCCTGACCAAAAGTGGGGCGAGTCGGTGAAAGCGATCATCGTTGCGAAAGAAGGCACGAACCCAACACCTGAAAGTATTATCGCTTGGGCGAAAGAGCGGATTGCCGGGTATAAATGCCCTAAATCTGTCGACACGATTGACGCGCTGCCACGTAATCCGTCAGGCAAAATTCTGCGGAAGGATCTGCGCGAACCCTACTGGGCCGGGCAAGAAAGACGGGTAAGCTAATCCATGATCGATGAGCCGCACGGTGTGCACGACTTCGTCTATGATCCGCGCAATGCGGATATCTTGGTGTCCATCAATGGTGAGTTAAAGCACCGCGATCAAGCAACGGTTTCGGTGTTTGAGAGTGGTTACATGCTCGGCGATGGGGTCTGGGAAGGAATGCGCGTCCACAATGGCGGCGTGGCTTTCCTTCCTGAGCATATGAAGCGCCTATATGCGGGTGCAAAGACCATAGACATGGATATTGGTCTGACGCCGGACGAAATGGCTCAGCGCCTGTTCGATTGCCTCACGGCGCAGAATATGACTGAAGGCGTTCATATCCGCCTGATGGTGACACGCGGTATTAAGAAGACGCCGTATCAAGGACCACGTTTCACGATCACGGCGCCGACTGTTGTCATCATCCCTGAATACAAATCGCCCGTACCAGAGGTGATTGAGGCAGGCGTTAGCCTGTTTACGGTTCACATTCGGCGCACGGGACCGGCTGAACAAGATCAGAAGCTTAACTCACATTCCAAGCTCAATTGCATCCTCGCTTGTATTCAAGCTGATAAGGCCGGGGCTGATGAGGCCCTGATGCTCGACCCCGATGGGTTTGTGGCGACATGTAATTCAACTCACTTCTTCATCGTGCGGGATGGTGAAGTTTGGACCAGCCCACCCGACTATTGCCTTGGCGGGATTACGCGCGGAAATATCATACGCGTCTGCCGTGAGAATGGCATTCCGGTCCACGAAAAGCGGTTCTCGCTGTTTGATGTTTATTCCGCAGATGAGGCTTTCATCACGGGAACTTTTGCAGGAGCGACGCCCGTGCGCGAAGTTGATGGCCGCACGATTGCGCATAAGAATGGCCCGGTGACGCAGCGGCTTTCCAAACTCTATAAGGCGCTTGTCGAAACAAATCTGACACCGATAACATGACCGACCCAGTTCGCATTGCTATGTGGTCTGGCCCGCGAAACATGTCGACGACGATGATGCGTAGCTTTGGCGCAAGGCGGGATACGGTCTGCGTGGATGAGCCGTTTTACGGTGCCTATCTGAAGCTGACTGGCCTGCGTCACCCGATGACGGATGAGATATTTTCTACGCATGATTTTGATCCAGAATCTGTTGCACGAAAGATGGCGCTATCGCCGCCAGCTGTTCCTGTTTTCTATCAAAAGCACATGACCCATCACATGGTCGAAGGTATCCCTAGAGGTTTCATGCGTGATGTGAGGAACGTATTTCTAATCCGCCACCCGGCGCGTGTTCTGGCGTCTTATGCCCGGAAAATGGAAACTGTTAGCCTCGAAGCCACGGGGTTTCCGCAACAATTGGAATTGTTCGAGCAAGCCACCGCATTAGAGGGCGCGCCGCCCCCGGTCGTTGATAGTGATGATATATTGCGTGATCCGAAAACTGTGCTCAGCCAATTATGTGACCAACTTAATATTCCTTGGGATGATGCTATGCTGTCTTGGCCTGCGGGCGAGCGGGCGGAAGATGGCGCATGGGCACCGCATTGGTATGATAAGGTCTGGGCGTCGACGGGGTTTGGGCCAGCGCCAGGGGCTGTTCCAAGTTTGGAGGGAGAACTCGCCGACCTTTGCGCCGAAGCGATGCCGATCTATAATACCCTAAGCGCCCACAAAATTTTCTGAACTACTGCAAGCAGCCTTGAGCTCTGTTCATGTGCGGAGCACGGAACCCGCTAAATAGCGGCTGCGCTGCGAAAAATGCGCACAGGACCGGAAAAGACGCCGTGTCGGAATTCGTATCCCGTCGACCTACAATGTAGGTGGGTGCTAGATGGAAAAGACCACGGTCAATCCCAGCGCCGGCTCCCTAAGGAAACTTAAGGTCGGCGGATAGCTATCGTCTTCGAACGCCCCAGTACCTGTGCTGAAGCCATATAGGCATGATTAGGCGTTCGGGTAAGGCCCTAAGCTGTGTGGGTCGCGCGAATTATCCATGCCGCAGGTTCACCGCCGAGCTCAAAACTCTCTGGTTCTGCGACGGTTAGGCCTTTGCCTTGTAATGTTTCGACCACTGAATTTACGTCATCTTGGCTAAGTGCTGCGTCAGACATTGCCTCCATACGGGATTGGAAGCTCGCGCGCTGCGCCTCTACGCCGTCCAGCCAAGTTACAACATCTCTAAGAGCATATGAGGCACGTTTGTCCCAAAGCTGCGCTGTGCCCTCGGTCAGGTGCGACGCGATACTTGGGCGTCCCGGGACAACCAATCCAAACACTTGCTCACGCGCACCTGCCATGAATTCAATCGAGTTATTCATGGCGTCGACATCGCCCGAATAGACATCCCGGAACAGGGCTTTTGCCTTTTCGATGTACCCGCTGCTTTCAATCGTTTTACAATGATCAATGTGCCCGCGCACTTCCTCATGAATTGCGCCATCTGATTTATGAACAATTGCAACAAAAGTCCCGTTTGGGGCAAGCAGGCGGGCAACTTCCTTCGCGGCTTCATTTGGGCCGGCATACTCGAACCCAAACTGGCTGGTGATGGTTGTGAACTCAGCTTCAGAATAAGGGGTGTCTGTCGCTGAGCTAATTTGCCCAGTCACTTGTGGTAGAGATTGTTTCAAAGCGTTGATAGCCGCTGGTGACGCGTCAAGTCCGTGCAGGTTTGTAAAACCTTGCGCACTTGCCGTCTTTAAGACTGTTCCAGCACCGCACGCTAAATCTAGGAAAGGTGCGGATTTGTCTTGAGCCTGCAGGGCATTCGTCCAAAATGCTTCAAGTTCAGCGTCGTGCTCGATCCCGGTTAGGGCTTTTGCGCCGTCTTCGCGGCGATCTTGCCAATAAGCGTCCCATGCAGCTGTATCAGTGGCCATTGCTATCTCGTCTTTCACCTAGCTCTCGCAGGTATGTCCATGTGTAGAGGCCGCTAGAGTGGCCATCGCTGAAAAATATCCGAACCGCGTAGCGGCCGACCGGGTCAGCCTTTTCCACGCTTATATCATCACTGACAACTGGTGCAGGTGGTTTTGGTCCGCTGCCATGGCCTTGTACCTCAGCCGAGGGGCTTTCAAGGCGCAGGAATTTGTAGGTCAGGGTATATGCTCCCCCATCGTCAAATTTGATGTTGAGCGCTTGTTTGCTTTTTGAAAAGCGTAATTCTTCCGGCCAGCTTCGCTTACTCATGAGGGATCGACCTCTAAGTCGCGCGCTTCACTTTCAAGCATGATCGGCAGGCCATCACGGATTGGATAGGCAAGCTTGGCCTTTTTGGACACGAGCTCACACCGCTCGCGGTCGAAGACTAATGGTCCACCTGTTACGGGGCAGATCAACAGCTCCAGAAGGCGCGGGTTCACGCCGCAAGGGGCGTCTTGTGTTTGTGTATTTGTGTCTGTCATTGCAGGGTCGAGGTGTCGTCGCCCGGTACATCCATGTCAAGCAAGGCGATCAGTGTATGGGCGCGGTCGGCAACGCTTGGCGCTTCAACGAGCGCCTGTTTCTCAGCAACGCCGAACGGGCAGCCTGCGCAAAGCGCACTAACCAGTGTTTCCAGGGGCGCGTTTGAGACGGCCTCCCAGTCGACTTCCATCGTATTGATTTGGGTATAGCGCTTTAGAGCTCGAACGAGCTTCTCACGATCAGGCAGGCTATGTTCCGCGACTTCTGAAAGGTCAGCGATATGAGGCGTCCAGTCAGGCGTAACTTGCCTATATGGCGTCTTCACATCGAGTTCCGCTGCGACAGTGAATCTGCAAATACCTGTCAAAGAAATCAGGTAACGCCCATCGTCGGTCTCAGAGTAAGATGTGATCCGGCCAGCACAGCCTACACGGCCAAGATCTGGCGATGCTCTGTCACCGCCCATGGCTTGGATCATACCGATCATGCGGGTTCCTGAAAGGACATCATCAATCATGTTCAGATAACGCGGCTCAAAGATATTCAACGGCAATGACCAGCGCGGAAACAATATCGCGCCAGATAAGGGAAAAATAGCCAGCGTTTCCGGCAAGTCAGATATTTTGCGGTATGGTTCTGCGCTCACGCGATCTGATCCTTATCTCAATGGCTTCTAGAACCTAGATGGAGCGAATAGGCTCCGCGTCGACCATGTGACTGGTGTTTAACCTATGAAAACATCAAAGAGCCGAGGCGGCGGCGACCTTCAATTGTAATCGGGTCTTTCGGTCCAGCGGCTTCAAAAATCTCAAGCAGCTTAGCTTTGGCCTTGCCTTCACCCCATTCCAGATCTGTCGCCAGCACGGTGAGCAAGTGATCAGACGCGTCCTTGTTTTTGCCTTGCGCGATGAGCTTTTCAGCCAGGTCAAACCGCGCATCGTGATCATCTGGATTTGCCGCAACTTTTTCGCGTGCGATCGACATGTCTTCATCAAGTGGTGTGTCGGCCATTAGTTCCAGAGCTGTGCGAACAGATTTAATGGCGTGATCGTGTTTCTTATCCTCTGGCGCCATATCCAAAATTTGGGCCGCGCGATCATGATCATCATTTGCGAGGTAGCAGCGTGCCAATCCCGCGATCGCGGTGACATTCGCCGGATCAGCTTCCATCACTGCGCCATAGAGCTGCGCTGCGGTGGTTAGGTCACCCGTTTGCATGGCTGTTTCCGCTTGCGCCATGGCCTCTTCTAATTGTTTGGCATCATCAGTGCCGCCAAGCACCTGCTGAATGAATTGACGTACTTGGCTTTCTGGCAAGGCACCCTGGAAGGCAGTCACCGGGCGACCTTTGTCAAACGCAAATACGGCTGGGATTGAGCGCACGCCCAGCTGTTCTGCGATACCCGGATTTTCATCCATGTTGATCTTGACCAGTTTAACCTTGCCATTCTCGCCGTTCACCACTTTCTCAAGCGTTGGTGTCAGCGTGCGGCATGGCCCACACCATGGGGCCCAGAAGTCGACCAGAACGGGTTGTTCGTTGGAGGCTTCAACGACATCGGCCATAAAGGCCTGATCAGTAGAATCTTTGATATTTGAAGCAGCTGCTGGGTCGAGGCTTGTCATGGCGATAGGTCCAATATGTTCGTCTTGCGCTCTATTTGGGCGTTAAGGCTAGTCTGCGCAACCACTCCGCGCTATCTGCCAGCAGTGATGAGCGATAACAATGACTTGAATGCCATAGAAGCAGAGACGTGGCGTACGCTTGAGGCAGCCTGTAGCGGCAAGCGAACGCCTTATACTTGGTTCACGCTCGCGACTGTTTCAGAAGGGGGCATGCCGGAGCAACGCACGGTCGTCCTGCGTGACGTCGATAGAACTGCCCGGACACTAACATTCTTCACAGACCGCCGAACGCCCAAAGTCGCGGAGATCATGGCACAACCAAATATTGCCAGCTTGTTCTTTGATGCGGAAGCCATGGTTCAGCTTCGCTTTTCAGGTAAAGCGGAGGTGCTGACAGAAGGCGATATCTGGCAGCGGTATTGGGATAGCGTCTCTGAGAATGGCAAAGCGGACTATGCTGCGCTCAAGGTTCCAGGAACCGTTCGACCAGATGAATTGACTTATGACACAGGCTTAGCGAAGCACAATTTTGCGGCCGTCAAAATTGTCTGCGACCGTCTAGACTGGCTAAAGCTAGCGCGATCTGGACATCAGCGTGCGGTGTTTGAATGGACCGATCATGGCATGACAGCCAATGCGACGGTGCCGTAGCGTGTCGTTTAAGACTTGCCGGACCACACCGCTTTGATCCGCTTGTCACGGCCACAACCGCGGCGATAGACATTGTAACGGGCTGGATTTTTCAAGTAATAGTTCTGGTGATAATCTTCGGCATCATAGAATGGCGCTGAGTCTAAGACGCGTGTCACAATGGGCTTGGCAAGAATATTTGAACTATCTACCGCAGCGATTTGTGTCTCCACGTCCGTGCGCTCATCCGCGTCATCTACGAAAATAGCTGTGCGATAGCTGTTGCCGCGATCACAAAACTGCCCACCATCATCGGTCGGATCGACATGGCGCAGGAAGTAATCGACCAGTTCGCCATACTCGACTTCAGCAGGATCATAGACAACCTTCACAGCTTCCAAGTGGCCATCTTTTGTGTGGGTTTTGTAAGTCGGGTTGATCGTATCTCCGCCCGTATAGCCGGAGATGGTTTCAATCACGCCGTCTACTTTATCGAAGTCGCTTTCCACGCACCAAAAACAGCCGCCCGCGAACACTGCGGTTTCGTAGCTTGCAACGGTCGTCACTTCAGGGCGATCTTGCGCGCCTGCATTCATCATAAAGAATGTCGCAAGAGAAGCGAGGCCGCCAGCAAGGCCAGCTATCGAAAGAGGGTGGGTCAGTTTCATTTTTTAGACTCGATACGCGTCGTGGGGGAACAATCCATATGGAGTCCCCCAGCGCATAAAGCGAGGTTACGATTCTGTTATCACGGCGAATTGTTCAACTGTGAGGCGAACAGAGCACGGACAAGTCGTTAACGCGGCGGTCTCCGAAGCGGCCTAGCCAGCGAGACGTTCCATCTCTTCGGCAGACAATTCTGAATTATCATAGACATTTTGAACGTCATCGAGTTCATCCAAAATATCGAGTAATTTCATCAGTGTGTCAGCATCTTGCCCTTCGACCGGTACCGTGTTTGTCGGTTTCCAGATCAGCTTGGTCGACTTGGCTTCAACTTCGCCAAACTTACCTTCAAGCTCACCGGCGACCGTCATTAGGTCTTCGCGCTCAGTATAGATGAAATGACCGTCATCATCACTTTCGACATCGCTGGCACCGGCTTCAATCGCCGCTTCCATGACTGTATCTTCGTCGCCAGCTTCTGAGCCGAACTGA
Organism: Henriciella sp.; assembly: GCA_029238175.1. Lineage (GTDB taxonomy): Bacteria > Pseudomonadota > Alphaproteobacteria > Caulobacterales > Hyphomonadaceae > Henriciella. The sequence goes on from JAQWGO010000077.1 coordinate 14,155, forward strand.
ATTTCGCCGACATTCTCAAACCCGAATGAGACAGAACCTGTTTCACCTAGATTTCCGCCATTCTTAGAGAAAGCGGTGCGGATTTCACTCGCGGCGCGGTTCTTATTATCGGTAGATGCTTCGACAATGATGCCGACACCGCCGGGGCCAAAGCCCTCATAACGCTGTTCAACATAGTCTTCACCAGATCCGCCGACGCCTTTGTCGACAGCGCGTTTGATATTATCTTTCGGAACTGACTGGGCCTTGGCGTTTTGGATCGCAAGACGCAGGCGCGGGTTCCCGTCTGGGTCAGGGCCGCCCATTTTGGACGCGATTGTTATCTCTTTCGAAAGGCGCGAAAATAGAACCGCGCGCTTTTTATCTTGGGCACCTTTGCGGTGCTGGATATTTGCCCATTTACTATGGCCAGCCATGGTGGCTCCTGTCAGTCAAAATTCCTATCGCCGCTGCTTAGCCTAGCTTGCGGGGATTATCAAAGGGGAAGGGTGTATCCGGTGTTCGGCACCATCTCGCTTAGCCGCCCACCGACCCGAATTGGTTCGACGCGCTTGGCCAGACCACTCGCGTCGTCGGTCTCCACGAACAGGCCGCATAGCGTTCCTTCGCCGAGTGCTGGCTCGTATCTTGAGCCGGGTAATTGTGTTGCAAAGCGGCGAAGGGAGTTATCTTTTTGCATGCCAATAACGCTATCATAGTCCCCGCACATGCCGGCATCACTTTGATAGGCGGTGCCGTCGGATAGGATCATATGATCGGCTGTGGGCACATGCGTGTGGCTGCCGACGACGAGGCTGGCGCGGCCATCGCAATGATGGCCCATCGCCATTTTTTCGCTGGTCGCCTCGCAATGCATATCGACGATAACGGCATCTGCCACCAGACCGAGCGGCATGGCATCGAGGGCGGTATCCACCGCGCCAAACGGATTGTCCAAAAGCTGTTTCATGAACACGATGCCTTGGGCTTGGATGACACCGACACGCCGCCCGTCGGGCAGAACGAATAGGTGGGACCCTTTGCCCGGTGCATTCGCGGCCTCAGGATAGTTGATTGGGCGCAATAAGCGTTCTTCGCGTTCAATGTAAGTTAGCGCCTCGCGTTGATCCCACGCGTGGTCGCCTAGGGTTAGGCAATCGGCGCCCGCATCAAAGAACTCGTTTGCGATATTCTCGGTCAGGCCAAACCCACCAGCGGCATTCTCAGCGTTCACTACAACAAAATCCAAGTCGAGGTCCGACCGTATGCGGGGCAGGTGGTCACGCACTGCTTGTCTGCCGGGTTTGCCGACGACATCACCAAAGAAAGCTAATCTCATCGTCTTCATATGCTCCACGGGCCCATAAATGAAAAGGCGCGCGATGCCATAAACATCGCGCGCCTCAATTTTCGAATTGGCAAAAGCCTATTTCTGCGACGCAGAGAAGCCCAAGCTATCTTTTGTGAATGATGCTGGATCAGGATTTTCCATCATCGATGCCACAGAAAGCGGGGTCTTTGGATCAAGTTTGATCGTTAGCGTACCACCATCAGAAACAAACTTAGATAGCGCGCCAGTTGCTTCTGAAACGAGGGTCATGTCGACGCCTGAGTCACCTAGAAGCATTGGCGCCATCGCGAGGCCCATGCCAATTTGCTGCTTCATTTGCTCTGGGTCTTGGCCCTGCATTGTTGCAGCAGCATTAAAGCCGCGGTCTAGCAAGCTGTCATCTTTGATTGAAAGCTCAAAGCCATGAATGGTCAGCTTGCCCATCGCCGCTTGCATCGCAGCTGGATCTGGCTCAGCGCCTTCAGCGAGGTCAGCAAAGTTGAAAGATGTGCCAACTTCTTTGGTGTAGGCATTATAGCCTTCGAGCTTGCCGCCGAAGCTGAATTTCGCGCCGTCGACCAGCTCGAAATAATTCTTCTTGGCATCAAATGAGACGATGTCCTTGTCAGGATCGTAAGTCGCGACGCTTTCACCTTTCATCGTTAGCTCTTCATAGCCAATTACGCTGAGGCCTTGAAGAAGACCCGCACCAGCTTCGCCGCCTTCGGCGTCCGCCTTCAGCGTCATGGTGTAAGGCTGAGTGACGTACTTCACTGGCTGGCCTGCAGAATTACGTTCTACAGATGCTGTGAGGGCTGGAATTGCGAAAGAGGCGCCGGCAACATCAAAGCTAAGGTCATCCATTTTGAATGAGTCATAGCCTGGATCCATTGGGTTCTCGTAAGCAACGTCCATGATGGCTGCCATCAGCGCGTCTTCGTCGCCAATGTTTTCTTGAATAGCTTTGACGAACTTAGCATCGATATTTGTCATGCTGAGGCTGCCAAGCTTCATTTTGACGTCCATGCCTTCGTCATTGTCGACGACATCAACCGAGATACCACTGATCATGGCTTTTGCAGCTTTCAGATCAGTCATGTCGCGGATTTCGATCTTGTCGATACCCATTGTGCCATCGGCATCAGCATCGTTAAATACGCCGCTTAGGCCAGACATTGACCAGCTATCAAACACAACTTTGTCAGCTGCAGGAAATGGAACTTCCTGACCGTTAAGCGTACCGGCCAACCAGCCAGCGAGCTCAGCAGATGGGTTCACCAGCTCAATGCTGCCTACTTTAACTGTGCCTTCTTCATCAGGAGAAGCCATTGTGATGTTGTTTAGGCTAAGCTTGCCAAATGTGGCTGCGCCATCATTCATATCTAGCCCGTCAAAAACGAGTGAGCCGACAGTTACAGCGTCTTCGCCAGTAATGCCGAGATCCGTGAACGTCGCTGATGAGCCGTCAACAGTTTTGCCAGCGAATGATAGGACGCCAGTGCCGGTATCTGTAAGCGACATCGCGGCAAGCGCGTCTGCGGCTTTCGCTGGATCGCCTTGGCGAACGACGAGCTCTTTAAGTGTTGGTTCTTTGACATCGGCAGGTTTGTCATTTGGGCCACAAGCTGTAAGCAAAGCTATTGCGGCTGCGCCGATCATTAATTTCTTCATAGTGATTCCCCTTTGAGGCGGTTTCCATTAAGCACGTGAAATGTTTCTGTCGAGACCTAATTAATGTTTATCAATAAACAAAACAAGATGTCGCTCACGACAAACTCAGGTCAGACTGTAAATGTCCGGCTTGAAGTGAACCCTAAAGCAAAGCGTCTAATTTTACGTTTGGATGAACGTAAGCGCGAAGCTGTTGCTGTTGCACCAAGCAAGCGAAAGCTTGGCGAGGCAGCTGAGTTTGCGCGCGACCGGTTGGAGTGGATCGCCAATCACCTCAACGCGTTGCCCAATCATATTGGACTTTGCGATGGCAGTGAAATCATGCTGCGTGGTTTACCTTGCCTTATCACAACCGAGGGCAATGGACGGATCGCTAAGCTTGAAGATGGCGACCCCCAAATCCTTCGTGTTCCAGGTTTGGCCGAGACAGCTGGGCAGAGGGTTGAGCGGTTCCTTCGCAAAACGGCCAAATCTGATCTGAGTGATTCGGTTGAGCGCTATTGTACCCATCTTGGCGTTGATGCGCGCCGGGTTACGGTCAAAGATACAAAGACGCGTTGGGGGTCGTGTACGTCAGACGGTCGTTTGGCCTTTTCGTGGCGCTTGATAATGGCCCCGACCGATGTGCTCGAATATGTTGCTGCTCATGAATGTGCGCATTTGCTAGAAATGAACCATAGCCCACGATTCTGGGCGCATGTTGAGCGGTGCCGCCCGGATTGGAAAAAGGAGCGCGCTTGGCTGCGCCGGAATGGACGCGAGTTACACGCTGTACAGGCTTAGTCGATTGGAGGTTCTGTTTTAACTTCTTGGGCGAAACTGATCAGCGTCGCGCCCTCACCGCCTTTCGCTTCGCGGTTAGGTCCGATCAATAGAAGTGTACCATCGGGCCGAATTTCAGCCACGATATCAGCTTTTGGGCGATCTTCGTTGAACTGCTCAAGGGTATATTTGTCGGTGAGCCGTGTGCGCGCGAATTCCCAACCGCGATATTGGTCGCGAATAAGGCTATCATATGTGCGGCCGCGTCTAATAAGTGTCCGCCCGCGCGCATTAGAACTGAGGCCGCGATCATCGCCATCCTCATCGTCGCTTATCGATAGCTGATAGACCATATGGCGGCCCACCTCAGGCGCGAAATGACTACTCACCAGCGCGTTGTAGGAGTCGTTGGTCGATAGCGAAATTACGGTTGAGAAGCGCGCGTGATCAAGTTTGATCTCTGCATCTTCAGAGAGAACTTCACCAAGGAAAATGTCCAAGCCAGCATCGCGGGATGACTTTAAGCGGCGATAGGAACTATCTGCAATTATGGTCTCGACGCCGCTCTGATCCAGTGCTTTCGCAAACTCAACACTCCATGCATTCGCGCCCACCACGAGCACGCCTGGCTTTTCTTTGTGGGCTAGTCCTAAGAACCGGGCGAGTGGTCCGATCGTGAAGCCGTGAAGCACAACTGTCGTAAAGACCATCGCAAAGGCTAGAGGCGTAATTTGGTCTGCGCCGGAGAAGTCGAACCGGCCTTCACGGGATAGATCGACCAAGAGTGATCCAAACAGCCCAGATACGGCCACCGCAACGATACCGCGAGGTGCAATCCAGCCAAGCAAAATTGCTTCTTTGCGGTTTAGCGTTCCGTAAGTGGATATCCATACCGAAAGCGGACGCACGATGAACAGCATACACATAAGGAATGCGAGTGTTTTCCAGGTGATCGCTTGCTCAATTATTGCCGGCGTTAAATCGGCTGTCAGCATAACGAAAACGCCGGAAACCAGCAGTACCGCGATATCTTCCTTGAACTTCTGAAGCTCAGTCAGGCCAGCCAACTTAGAATTTGCGAGGGTCATGCCATATGCGGTGACCGCAACAAGGCCGATCTCTTTCTCGATTAGTTCGGCAAGCGCGTAACAAAGGACAATTGAAGCAAGGATCAAAGGTGCTTTCAAATATTCGGGCGTCCAACCTTCGCGAAACGCCTTGGACATGCTTGCACCAAATGCGACGCCCAGAATGGTGCCCATGATTGCCGCTGAGATAACCCAAACAGCGGCTGCAAGTACATTGTCACCCTGAGAGGCAACTCGAATGATTTCAAATGATGCAACAGCAAAGAGAGCCCCGACCGGGTCGTTGACGATGCCTTCCCATTTTAGGAATTTAGCGGGGCGTCCACCGAGTTTCGATTGGCGCAGCAGCGGCATAATAACTGTCGGTCCTGTCACAACCATGACGCCCGCAAACACAACAGCGCTCGCCCAATCCAAGCCTGCTGCATAGCGCGCGGCAAGCGAACCAAGGAACCACGCCAGAGGTCCTCCAATGAAAACCATGCGGCGTACAGAAGCGCCAGCGTCTCGAAGGTTTTCAAACTTCAGAACTAAGCCGCCTTCGAATAGAATGACGGCAACAGCTAGGGATACAATTGGTCTAAAGACGTCTCCGAACGTGCCCTGCGGATTGAGAAGAGGTTCATTGAAAAGGAGAGACCATAGAGGCCCAACGGCCAATCCGGCCAAGGACATTAGCACAATAGCGGGAGCTTGCAGTCGCCAAGCGAGCCATTGCGCGCCTAGGCCAAGTGCCCCGATCAGAGCACAAGCAAAGATGACATCACTTCCAGCAGCGCCCGCGAGAAGAATTTGAAAATCCATAAGCTGCTGTCCCACTAGGTCTATTAGACCAAAAGATCCTGTTCGGTATCGCGCGAAAAGTCGAATCCAATTTCGCGACTGCCATAATCACCGGCCTCGTAACGTTCTATCTGTGTTTCGAACCAGTTTAGCACATGATCAAAGATGTGATCATAGAATGGCTCCGGATCAGTGTCCTTTAGCGGGATCGAAAGTTCGTACTCTTGTCCGCCAGCAATTTGGATAATGAAGCTTTCACCGATTTTCGTACATTCCATTGTGACACGCATCCAATCTGTGCCCGTTGAAACACGGATCGCCAGACCAAATAGGATTGAGCCTAGGGGACGAAACCCTTTGGGAGGCACCGAAAAAGCGCGATCACCGTAATCTTTAGGCTCAAATTGCCCTGCAGGGGGGACCAGACGCACGCATACGCCATCTTTTGAGCCGATGTGCGCGCAAAGCCCTTCACGAAGCTCTTCAGTAAGTGTGCGGACGCGCGTATAATTCTCGCTCGCTAGCTCTTGATAATGAGCGACAGTTTTAATGAGCTTATCAAAGCGTGACATGCACCAACTCCCCTAGAGAACTGCCGGGAAGGTAGTGCGACGTCTTTGGTAATGCTAGTCACTAACAAGCCAGCAACTGTTCTTATTTCGCTATACGCTTTTGGACGAGCCCCAACCAATACAGGTGCATGGAGCAATATGCGATAACAATGCCGAGGTTCGCTGATGTGATCGTCGACATGCCTTCATGCTTCAATGGCACAAGGATCATGTCCACAAAGATCGCAAATCCGAGGGTTATCATCGCCGCCGCGCCGCGGCGACGCACGCCGATCGCAAAAGTTGTCCAAACCGTTAGCGCAATAAACGCGAGAATTCTGAAAATATGATCTTGATTAGCGAAGAGAACATCGCCGCTCGGCTCATATGCCGCCGCTTTTAAGGCCACGATCACCGCGAGAATGCCGGAGAGGCCGGTTAAAACGCGCGCAGCCCAACCTTTCGGCCAATAGCTTCGCGATATATTTTCAGCTGTAGCAACATCAGTCATGACAATGCCTTTTCTCTTGCCCTTACAGCTATTTAGGCAGACGCAGTTTGCGATGCGCTTAAGTCGATCCGTCAAATTTCAACTTTACTGCAACTAGGCTGCGGCTTGAGCCGGAGCAAATCGAGACGCGGTAATGGCGTGATCCAAGTCATTTATATTGGGGCGCAGGTGACCGGGAAGCGCTGATCTGGCGATTTCGATAGAGGTTCGTGGGGCAAGACCGCTGACATGTCCGCCCAACACGTTTGCAATCGTGTCCAGATACAATGCTTCTTCTTCAACAACTTGACCAAACCGGCTCGCAACCGGGCCTACGAGGCCATAGGCAAGGAAAACCCCCAGAAATGTTCCCAACAGCGCTGCAGCAATCATTTCGCCAAGAACTGCGGGCGATTCATCTATCACGCCCATTGTCTTGATAATGCCTAATACAGCCGCAACAATCCCTAGCGCGGGCAATGCATCAGCCAGCGTATGCAGAGCGGACACAGCCCGGTTTTTATCTTCAACAATATCTGCGACGGTGTCTTTCATCCGTTCACCAGCATGTTCCAAAGTGGACGGGTCCAGCGCCATTAAGCGAAAACTGTCGCAGATCAGTGCCATAGCTTGAGGTTCGCTGTGCAAGCGGGGCGCAGACTTAAACAGTTCCGACTGTTCCGGCGCTTCGATATCTGCCTCTATCGCGACTATACCGCCGCGTTTTGCCCGGCGCGTCAGTTCATGCAGGACAGTCAGCAGCTCAGAATAGTCTGCGCGCTTCCACTTCGAGCCGGAAATAGCTTTGCCGAACCCGGCCATCGCACTTTTTGCAACATTTGGTGCGTTGCCGATGAGTAGCGTCCCAAATGCCGCGCCGCCAATTAATGCTAGCTCAAAGGGAAGCGCAGCCAGAATTGCGGGGCCGCCGCTTATGAACAAGCCGCCAAAAACGACGAGCAGAACAATTACAAATCCGACAAGTTGTATCATTTAGAGAAGGCCTGCTGCGTACACCAAGTGCCTGTTGTGCCAGAATTTCCTTACAAACCCGTTTCATTCTTGGTTGGGGAGTTTTTAATAAGCAGCTCGCCTCTGAGGAGAATACTGAGGATCAGCGTTGATTGGCACCCGTTGGAGTGGTAATTCAGCAGGCGTCGCCAAAGTCTCGCCATAAGAGGCATCAAGGTTGCACGAAGGATTGTGAGCCCGATGCTCGTTTGTATGGCTAACGCTATGTTAAGCGGGATCGAGTATAGTTTTGTAGAAGATCACAGGAGCCTTGTTCAATGAAAAGAACGATTGCCGCCCTCGCGCTAACAACTGCCCTTACTTTTTCGGCTACTGCGCAGCAATATGCCTCGAACGAAGGCTACCGCGTTTGTGCCCCGTCCGCGACAGAGCAGGGTATAACAGTTGCCGCTGAACAATGCGGAACCGTGAAAGCCCCAGACTTTACTGGCTTGAACATCGGTTCTGAAGGTCAGCTTCAGTCATTGATGAACCAGCGCGAGACATTTCGCGCGGAAGTCAAAGACTATGGCCAGTGTATTACCACGCTGATTAATTCTTACCGCCGTCCGGGAGCGCCTGCCGATAGCTTGGTTCCTGATCAAGCGGCTTGCGCGCATTCATGGGCTGAAGATCAATCAACTGAGGTTGTTCGCCAATTCGGTAAGGCCTGTATCGATTACTCAAACCGCTCTGTGATGGATGCTGATCTGCAAGACTATACAGGATCATGTTACCCTTCGGCAGGTAGCGGTCAGGGCTAATCTGGACTTGATTTTCGGTTCGTAGCGCTTGAATAGGGCGCATGACTGAAGCGCAAAACCCGATACAAGAAGACGCGCCTCAGCCTAATCGGCGGAGCGCGTTTTTTCTTTTGTTCTTTTCGCTCATGGCGATTGGGGCTGGGAATACGATGCTTATCGCGGCGGTTATACCGCCGTTGACGCGAGAGCTGGGCCTCCCGGATTGGATGGCGGGCGCAATTTTTTCTTTGTCTGCATTATGCTGGTCTCTGTCTTCTCCGTTCTGGGGCAAGAAATCTAACCGGTGGGGGCGCCGCAAAGTCGCATCGATTGGCTTGGCGGGTTACGCTGTTTCTATGACCCTGCTGCTGATCTCTGCATGGCTTGCTTTGTCTGAGGTCATTACGGCGGCCTTCGCGATCTTCACCTGTTTGGCATTGTCTCGGACCGTGTTCGGTCTGGTTGGTTCAGGTTCCACACCTGCGGCTCAAGCCTATGTTGCCGACCGTACCAGCCCCGAAGAGCGCCAGTCTGAAATTGCTTTCATCTCTTCAGGTTTCAGCTTCGGCACAATTGTTGGTCCCGCCTTCGCTGCGGTTCTGGTTGCTAATTTCGGTCTGCTGAGCCCGATGGTGATTACGGCGCTTCTCGCAGCTACGATGTCAGTCTTGCTCTGGAATTTTCTGCCAGAAAACCGTGATCCTGTATTGGACGGCAGTAATATTGCTCCAATTCCCGGCGCAATAGGGCTGTGGCGATCCTCAAACGTATTGCCGTTCTTGGTCTATGCGGTCAGCCTATCTCTCGTCACAGGTATCCTGACGCAGGTCTTTGTCTTCGCCGTGATGGACAAGTTAGGCGTCACAGGCGCTGATGCGGCGAAATATACGGGGCCAGCCTTCATGGTCGGCGCGATGGCCGTCATGACGTCGCAACTGGTCCTGATCCCAAGACTAAAGCTTCGCAACAAGACGCTTATGATCGTCGGCTGCATCCCGCTTTTGATTGGGGCGCTTTTGCTCATTCCGGCGAAGGATTTTGCAACACTCATCCTTGCGCAGTTCTTTTTGGGCATAGGGCAGGGACTAACCCGGCCGGGCTTTTCCAGTGGCGCATCGCTCGCGGTGTCACCTCAGTTGCAAGGCAATGTGGCGGGCTTGGTCATATCCGCCAATGGTGCGGGCTATATCATCACGCCGCTGTTTGGCCTGTTCTTGTATGAGTATGTGGATCCATCACTACCGTTCTGGATCTGCGTTGTATTGCTCATATCAATGGCGCTGTTCGCCTATTTTGCGATCAAGCCTGGAGTCGGTGAAGCTGACAGTGCCGCTTAGCTGTCGGCTGCTATGACTTGAGCAAGGGCTTGCTGTGTTGGATAGCCATCTGCTGGATCGATCCCATTCGCAGCCTGAAAGCGGCGCAGAGCCCCTTTAGTCCCACGTCCCGCGATCCCATCTACCGGACCAGCGTCAAAACCAAGACGGTTTAGGCTGGATTGAAGCGTCATCACATCGCGCTTTGACAATTTCTCCAGATGTGTCGGCCACATCGCCACAGGTCCGTTCGAACCGGCCACGCCATCGGTGAGTAGGCCGACGGAAAACGCGTAACTATCTGAGCGGTTGTAAGTCTTGTAGACATCGAAATTCTTGAACAACAGATATTTCGGCCCTGTTGCGCCCGTCGGTAGCCAGAATTCAGCGTAAGACGATGTCGCTGTGCCAAAATCTCCGCCCGTCATCGGCGACAGGCCTTCTGCGATCCAGGTTGATAGGCGGCGGTCCTGTCCGTCCGCGAGGGACCAATTGAACGCCGAGGGTGCCAATACTTCTACGCCCCAAGGCTCATCTTTTTGATACCCAGATGCGCGCAAATAATTTGCGGCTGAAGCCAACGCATCTGGCGCACTGTTCCACAGGTCTTTTCTGCCGTCGCCGTCAAAATCAACGGCGTAAGTCAGGAATGTGGATGGCATGAACTGCGTCTGTCCCATAGCCCCGGCCCAGCCGGAGGTGAGGTCGTCGCGATTAACTTCGCCGCGCTCTTGCATTTTCATCAGGGCTTTTAGCTCACTTTCCGCAAATGTACGGCGGCGACCTTCAACGGCCATGTTTGAGAGCGTATTGGCGGCGTCAAAGCTTCCAATGTATGAGCCAAGATTGGTTTCCATCGCCCAGATCGCAGTGATCGCTTCGCGGTCGACGCCATAGGTCGCCTCTATGCGATCGAAGATTGGGGCCAGTTCCGCCAGCCGTTCCATCCCTCCGGATTTACGTCCCTCAGTCACAGCTGAACGCACGTATTCCCAAATCGGTTTTGCGAATTCCGCCTGATCAGCGACGCCTGTTTTCGCAACAGTGGCTTCGTCTCCGAGATAGAGCTTGAGGGGTTTGATGCCCTCTAGAGTAGCTTGAACCACATCGACATCTCGCCCGCTTGCGACGGCACGGCGGGCAAAGTCATTGCGCCAGACATCCATGCTGGCATTTCCAGATGGCGTGAAAGGCTTCAAGACATCAGGCGTTGGTATGTTCGTTCCGCCGCCCGTGCTATTTATTGGCGGCGTTCGGCCATCGACTTGTGGTGAGGCCGCACAGGCCGTTAAGAGGGCTGCGAAGGCGACCATTCCGGCTAATGGCCGCGCAGATTTCGTCGTCATCTTCATATTGTGCATCCCTTATGTGATAGCCTGTAAGCTAACATTGACTCGTATAAAGCTGGTGTGTATGTCCCGCGCTTTCGTGAAAACTTATCTAACGTCCGGACCCGTGCCATGAAAGTGAAATCTTCCCTTAAGTCGCTGAGAAATCGCCACCGTGACTGTAAAGTCGTGCGACGTCGCGGTCGTACTTTCGTCATCAACAAAACTGATCCTCGCTTTAAAGCCAAACAAGGCTGAGCGTAACATGAACAAGTGAGTCTCGATTGATGAGTGCTCATATCGTTCTGTTTGATCTCGGAAACGTGGTTGTCGACTGGCAGCCTATCCGACTTTATCGAGAATACTTCGATACAGAGGCCGCAGCAGCGGCCTTTGTTCGTGATGTCTGCAATATGGACTGGCACGTCAATCATGATCGCGGCGTGTCGATGGCTGAAAATGCCAAGCCGCTGATCGCGAAGTTCCCGCAATATGAGACTGAGATTTTGGCATGGCGCAGCCGCTGGCTCGACATGTTCGAAGGCTACGTTCCTGGCACGCCGCAGCTGATGGCGCGTTTGGAAGAGGCGGGTGTGCCGCTCTACGGTCTTTCCAATATCCCTGATGAGGTGGCTGACGAGACGTTTGACGCGTTCCCAATGATCCACGTCTTACGGGATGTGATTGTGTCTGGTGCCGAAGAAGTCGTCAAACCAAGCCCGGAAATCTATCAAATCGCTCTTGCGCGTATGGGTAACCCTGATCCATCCGAAGTGTTATTCATCGATGATAGTCTAAAAAATATCGAAGCAGCCAACGCGCTCGGGTTTCGCACGCATCATTTTCAGGACGCTGCTGGCCTCGAAACAGCGCTGTTGGCCGAAGGTCTATTAGTTGCTGAGTGGTAACATATCACAAGCTTCTGTTAAAACAGCTAATAAAGGTCTGATCGCGAACTTGGTGAATGGTGCCTATTCGGCAACAACGAATACAATTGCTCAACCAATAGAGCCAATGATCCAAAGCGGGTATAAATTTATATAGTGTTATGATAACGGATTTTCGATTTACTTTGAAGTAGTCAGGAGCAATGCGTTTGAAAGGTAAAGTAAGATTTTCGGACGTAATTGAAGGGTTCATGGCTCTTCGTAGCCATCTTGTGATTGTTACGATTGGCTTAATGCTCGCTGCATTTTTACAAGATTTATCAGGCGAAAAAGTTTCCTTGTGGAGCTATGCTTTGTTGGTTGTTTTTACTCCATTGTCGTTTTTTTTATTAATACTTTTCTGTAAGTTCGTGATGAATTTTTTGTTCTCTCAGGATGAATAGATTTTACGTGCTCAAGATTTTGACTCGCCTGTATCGTACTCAAATTTATCATGGTGAATTCGGTGGTAAGTCGTATACATCGCCTTGATATTTGCTACCCATTCTGTCTTGCGTAACTGGCGATATGAGGTGGGCCAACACCGTGGAGTGCAAGATAATCAAGCCGTTCGCCTGGGTATCACTTCAAAAAAGGATGCATGATGCCTGAACTGTCACCGATTTCTGTCGCTTTTCTATTGTTCCCCAATGTTACCCAGCTCGACCTGACGGGCCCAGCGCAGGTTCTGTCTCGTCTGGGAAATGTCTCTTTGGATTTGGTTTGGAAAGACAAGAAGCCTGTCGACACTGATGCAGGATTTCCCCTACTTCCAACCGCCACGTTCGAGGAAATTAAGTGCGCCGACATTCTGTGCGTTCCTGGCGGGTTGGGGACGCTAGAGATTATGCAAGATAGTGAAGTTTTAAACTGGGTGCGGCAGGTCGCGGGCGATGCCACATGGATCACGAGCGTTTGCACGGGCTCGCTAGTACTGGGCGCAGCTGGCTTGCTGAAAGGTTATAAGGCCACTTCGCATTGGGCCTCGCTTGAGCAGCTCGTTTTCTTCGGTGCTGAACCAGTCGCGCAGCGTATTGTGCATGACCGGAACCGAGTCTCGGGCGGCGGCGTTACATCTGGGATCGACTTCGCACTTACGCTGGCGAGCTTGATTCGAGGAAAAAAGTTTGCCGAATTTATTCAGCTCAGCATTGAGTATGATCCAAAACCACCTTTCGATTCCGGCACACCAGAGAAGGCGGACCCGGACACCCTTGCCCGCTATTGGAAGCTCATCGACGCGGCGGTACCTGATCGTGCGAATAAGGTGAAAGCTATTGCACGCGATCTCAAATTTGACGTCTAAGTGCGGTCTGCGGGCAGATAACAGTTTTTTGCCTTGCGCCTGACGCATCTCGCCCCATACTAAACCTTATGCTCAAAGCCCTTGCCTTCGCTGGATTAATTCTCGCTAGCGGTCCTGATTTTGGTCCGTCTGATGAGATGTTTGATGAACTTAAGTCTGCTCCGACCGAAGAAGAGGCGAACGACGTCGCGCTCGATATTTGGGCCTCATGGATGGAAAGCGGCTCTGACGCGGCGGATCTGGTTATGGAGCGGGCTGTTTCTGCGCAGGCTATGGGTGATTTGGATCATGCGCGGTCGCTTTATGACCGGGTTATCGCCATCCAACCGGAATATGCAGAGGCGTGGAACCGGCGTGCGACGATCTTTCTGGCCGAGCAAAACTATTCTGAGGCCCTGCGTGATGTGAATGAGGCGCTTCGGTTAGAGCCCCGTCACTTTGGCGCATGGGGCGGTCTGGGGTCTGTCCTAGAGAGCCTTGGCTCGAAGGATGAGGCGCTGGAGGCTTACCAGCAAGCCCTTGAAATATATCCGCAATTTTCTTCCGCGAAGCGCGGCGTTGCCCGCATCCAGCGCGAAAGAGAGGGGCGGCCCGTTTGAAGATTTTGATTCTGATTCTGGCTCTCATCGCGGTGGGAGTGCTAATTGCGTTTATCAGTACGGCGTTCTACACACGCAAAGTCCATAAAAAGCATCCAGCATCAGGTGTTTCTGTAAATGTCGACGGAAGCGATGTCCACGTCCTGACTCAAGGTGATGGTGGGCCTGTCATTCTTATGCTGCATGGGGCGTCTGCAAATGCCCGTGAGTATGAGTGGACGCTTGCGCCGCTACTGTCTGAAACGCACCGCGTGTTTATGGTTGATCGGCCGGGCCACGGGCATTCTGATCGACCGGACAATGCTGAAACCCTTGAAGTGCAGGCGGCGCAAGCCGCGGGGGCGTTGAAGGCGTTAGCGCCGGGGGAGCGCGCTGTAATTGTTGGACATTCTTTTGGTGGGGCCGTGGCGCTTCGGATGGCGCTGGACCATCCAGAGCTTGTTTCCGGACTGGTCTTGCTGGCACCGGTTAGTCATGACTGGGGCGGCGGGGGTGAGGCTTGGTATAATTCATATGCTGCAAGTTCGATCATTGGCCCATTATTCAGTCAGCTTGTTCCGATCGTTGGTCCGGCCCAAGTTAAGCAGGGCGTTAAAGGTGTTTTCTCTCCTCAACCTGCGCCGGAGGGGTATTTTGAGAAGTCAGCAATCGGTCTTTTGTTCAGGCCATCGGAATTCCGCGCGAATGCTAGAGATGTAAACGCTCTGCGTTTTGAGCTGGCTGCGCAGCAGGAGCGTTACACGGATATTTCGGCCCCGACTGTGGTCTTTTCAGGCGCTGGCGACACGGTGATTAGCCCGCCTTTGCATGTTGGAAAGCTAAAGCATCAAGTTGAAGGATTGCGGTTAGTCGCGCTGTCTGATGATGGGCATATGCCGCATCATGCCTACGGCGTTGATATAGCTGAAACCATTCGGAACATGTCCAAAACGAGCTAATCTGCGTTGAAAACTGCGCTGAGTGCGATCGCGCCCGCCGTTGCGACGTTAACGCTGTCGAAACCCGTAGACATTGGGATGCGCACGGCATCAGCTTGTTCAATTAACCTATCGGGGAGGCCTGTGCCTTCGGCGCCGAGGAGGATTGCCACCTTCTCTGGGATAGGCATGTCGTGCAGTGGGATTGCGCTATCGCGGGGCGTCATGGCCCACACGGCATAGCCTGCATCTTTCAGGGCTTTGATATGCTCGCTGCCTGTACCGCCATGATGGTATGGCAGCCATAGACTGCTACCTGATGAGACGCGGATGGCTTTGCGATAAAGTGGGTCACATGAGCCGGCATCGAGGATGACGCCGCCCGCTCCGAATGCGGCGGCGTTCCGAAACGCGGCACCGACATTATCGTGGTTTGATATCTGATTCAGAATGAGTAATCGTTTGGGTCCAATAAGTGAACTTAAATTGAGGCTGTCGCCCTTTTTCGCACAAGCCAGCACACCGCGATGGATTGGGAACCCGGCAATCTCGTCCATCAAACCCTGCGGCGCGGTGTAGATTGGCACATGATTTGGCACGGATTTAAGCAGATCGGCGAGGGGTTCGAGCCGGGTTTCACACAGGAATAGGCTATGAACCTCAAAACGTGAGCGCTGAAGTAGGATTCCAAGCGTGACTTTGCCTTCAACGATGAACCGACCATCGGTCCCGCCGGTCAGGTCCCGCTCCCGAATCGCCGTGTAGGGGGCGATGCGCGGGTCTTTTGAATTAGTGATTGAAACCGTTTTCGACATGCGCTTATCTAAACTGGCTTAGCGGGGATGACCAATGACAGAGAACACAAATGACGCGCCGTTTGGTGGTGAGCCTTCTTACGCGGTCCAACCACCTGAGAAAAAGAATGGGATTCTTAAGTGGATAATGATTGGCGCAGCATTCTTGATTGTTCTTGGTGTAGGCTCTTGCGTCATGATGTTCAAAAACATGTTCGACATGGCGGAAGAACGTAAGTTGCCGACTGTCGCATTTATTGAGGAAGCTTTTGAAAATGGGCTACCTTCCGCGGACTCAGATATCTACGTTAAAGGCGTAGGGTTTGACGAGGAGGTTATTGAGAAAATAAACCGACTGCAGGCCCGGACGGGGCAACCAACCGAGTTTGCGCCGACAAGTTGTAGCTTCAATTCGAGCACGAGTAGTGGAACTTTCGCGCCATGTTCGACTAGTCTAACCTTTGAAAACACAACAGGCGTTGTAACTGTGACTTGGCAGAAAAAAGCCGACGACTGGAAAGTCGCCGGCTATCGGTTCAATGTTGGTGATGTCGATTTCCTTATGGATGACGACACCGAAGAAAGCCCTGAACAGGACTAAACCCCAGTCGGAAGCCCTGTATCTTTCGCCATCTTCTGCATGGCTTTTTGGAGCTTTTCAAACGCACGCACTTCGATTTGGCGGATGCGTTCGCGGCTGACATTGTAAACCTCTGACAGCTGTTCCAGCGTCTTTGGTTCGTCGGTCAGGCGGCGTTCCTGTAGAATGTGCTGCTCACGCTCTGACAGGTCAGTCATCGCTTCCTGGAGCAGGGTCATACGGGCATCAAATTCCTGATTGTCCGCAAATTCCTGCGCTTGGTTCGAGTCTTCATCCTCTAACCAGTCCATCCATTCCATGTCGCCTTCCGCGCCCATCGGGGCGTTGAGAGAGGCGTCAGAGCCACTCATGCGACCATTCATAGAAATAACGTCCTTTTCAGGAACGTTCAGTTTGGTCGCAATGTGCGAAACTTGTTCAGGGCGCAATTGGCCGCTGTCCAGCGCTTTAATCTCGCCTTTCATGCGGCGTAGATTGAAGAATAGCTTCTTTTGCGCGGCGGTTGTGCCGAGTTTTACGAGGCTCCAAGAGCGCAGGATGTATTCCTGAATAGAGGCACGGATCCACCACATTGCGTATGTCGCAAGGCGGAAGCCCTTATCCGGGTCGAATTTTTTAACCGACTGCATCAAGCCGACATTGCCTTCGGAAATAACTTCCGCCATTGGCAAGCCATAGCCGCGATACCCCATCGCGATCTTCGCCACGAGGCGCAGATGCGAGGTCACCATTTTCTCGGCGGCTTGTGAATCTTCACTTTCTTGCCAGCGCTTTGCCAGCATGAATTCTTCGTCTTTTGCAAGCATTGGAAACTTGCGGATCTCTGAGAGGTAGCGGCTCAAACCCTGCTCTGGGCTTAGGGCGACTGAGCGCGTTGCTGAACTATTGGCCATTATATGGTCCTCCTTATCCCCTTCACGAACCCACTCTTGCGGCATTCATTCCAGTTCTATCGTTGTTGAAGGTGATAGCCCCGATCATCGGCGGCGTCTTTCCCCCTATCGCGCATACAGTGTATGTCGATATTGCATAAATAGGAGCTGACTTTGGCAGAATGAAGGCCCGAGTGCCAAAAAACCTGTCGGGACATTTCCGTGGGGAGACTCTGGACCCTCACCCAATCTGGGCGCATAGTTTTCGTAACGAGTGAGCAAAAGCTCCCGGGGAGGAAAAAATGAAGCTTCTAAACACGGCGGCCTATGCGGCGCTGGCGGCGATACTAGGTGCTTGCGGCGTGCAGAATGAGCCCACCGCGACGATCGATGTTCCAGCCGCTGCGGATGCTAAAGACGGGCGAACCGCGGGCTATAGCGCAGAGCGAAACGCCTATTTCGGCGATATGCATATCCATACCCGCAATAGTTTTGATGCTTACATCTTCAACGTGCGGCGCACCGCCGATGATGCTTATCGCTTTGCAAAAGGTGAGACGGTGAAGCACCCATCCGGGTTTGATATGACCATTTCTGGCGGTCCGTTAGACTTCTACGCGGTTACTGATCACGCCGAATATCTCGGCATACTTCCGGCGATGAATACAGAGGGCAACAAGCTCAGTGAGCTGCCGCGCGCCAAAGATATGTTTTCGACCGATCCGGTAAAGATTACCGCTGCGTTTCAAGGGGTTGGCGGTTCTGTGCGTTCGGGCGTTAAGATCGAAGAGATGTATGATCAGCCGCTGATCAACTCTGTATGGGCAGAGAACGTGGCTTCGGCTGAAAAGCATAATGAGCCTGGGTCTTTCACGACATTTTCTGCTTATGAGTTTACCTCTGTCGTAACACGCGAAGAGGATGGCACTTTTGGTGGCGGGAACCTTCACCGCAACGTGTTTTTTAAAGACGAAGCGCCCATTCGTGCATTCTCGACACTGGATTCAACTAATCCTGAAGACTTGTGGGATTGGATGGATGTACAACGCGAAGCCGGGTTAGAGGCGATTGCGATCCCGCATAATTCGAATGTCTCTGATGGTCAGATGTTCAAGTTAGAGACCTATGATGGTGCGCCTTTGAGCGCTGAATATGCCGACCAGCGCATGCGCAACGAACCATTGGTTGAGATCACGCAGGTGAAAGGCACATCAGAGACCCATCCTGATCTGTCACCGAATGATGAGTGGGCTGATTTTGAGTTGTACGACAAAATGCTCGGCTCAAATATCGTCGCTAGGACAGAAGGCGGATTTGTACGCGAGGCGTATCGTAACGGCCTGAAACTGACTGAAGCGGAAGGTTTTGATCCGTTTAAGTTCGGCATAACCGGTGCCTCAGACAGCCACGTGGTTGGCGGCGCTTTCGCGGAAGATGATTACTGGTCCAAGGTTGGTATGGTGGATGGCTTGCCAGTGCAGCGCGGGTCTGTGCCGATTTCACCGGACTCTGATCCAAATGATCTACGCGGTATAAAACCCGGCACCAATTGGGAAGATCAGCCGAATATCCGCACCGTGCAGAGCGCCACGAATTGGTTCTCACGCTGGTCGGCTTCTGGTCTGACAGGGGTTTGGGCGGAGGAGAATACGCGGGAGGCCATCTTTGAGGCGTTCCGCCGCAAAGAGACATTCGCGACGACGGGACCGCGTATCAAGGTTCGATTCTTCGCGGGGTATGATTATGCGGGCGATATCACTGATGCTGCTGACCTGACCAAGAAGGCTTATGCTGGCGGTGTCCCGATGGGCGGCGACTTGGTGGGGAATGGTGAAATCCCAAGCTTCCTCGTCTGGGCTATGCGTGATCCGGGTGCGGCGGCGCTGCAACGCGCGCAGGTCGTGAAAGTTACGTCTAGCGGTGAGCAGGTCTATGACGTTGCCTGTCATGCGGGGTCTCCTGATCCTGTGACGCATCGCTGCCCTGACAATGGTGCGAGCGTTGATATGGCGACATGCGCCCCGCAAGGCGATGGCGCGGGCGAGCTAAAAACGCTTTGGAGTGATCAAGAATTTAGAGCGGATCAGAACGCGACCTATTATGTGCGGGTATTAGAAAATCCAACCTGCCGATGGTCAACTTGGGAGGCGCTAAAGAACGGTACACCGCCGCGCCCAGATGTTGCTCAAACGCTTCAAGAGCGGGCCTATACGTCGCCGATTTGGTATGCTTCAACCCGCTAGATGAAACGTCTTATACGCGAACCTCTGGTTCACTTCGTCCTTGCCACGGTTTTGATCTTTGGCGCCTATGCTGCGCTGAATTCAGGACAGCGTGGCGGTGATACAATCTATGTCTCCAAAGCAGATATGGAGCGTATGGCGCAGCTTTATGCGGTAGAGGCGAACGCGCCGCCAAGTGATGCTGATTTAGAGGCGATGATCGTTGATCATGTTCGTCAAGAAGCGCTTGTACGCGAGGCCAAAAGCTTGGGCTTGGATCAAGGCGACACGGTCGTAGAGCGCCGCCTTGCCCAGAAGATGACATTCATGCTGGCGGATATGGCGGATACGGCGGCGCCGGACGAAGGTGTGTTGAAAGACTGGTATGCCCAGCACCCTGAGCGTTTTGCGCAGCCACCGCTGATCAGTTTCCAGCACGTCTATTTTCGCGGCCAGCCCGCAGATATTCTTACCGAACTTCAGGGCGCCGATGGAAATGCTTGGCAGAGCTTCGGGGACCCTTTCATCCTGCAGCGCGCCTATGCCGACTTACCGCCCCGCGAAGTGACCAGACTGTTTGGCGGCGCATTTGCGGCAACATTGTTTGAAACGGCTGATACGCCAAATTGGTTTGGTCCCATCTCGTCAGCTTATGGCGCGCACTTTGTACGCATACTATCGCGCAGTGAGGCCGCTCAGCCGCCATTCGAGACGGTCAAAGCTGATGTGCTGGCCGATTGGTCTGAATATGACCGACGAGACCGGAATGATGCGGCTGTCGCGGCGATTATCTCCAAGTATAATGTAGAGATTGAAGGCCTGACGGAATGACGCTTTTGCGCCTGTTCGTAGGATTTTTATGCCTCTGCATTGGCGCGCCTATGGTGCAGGCGCATGAGGTTAATCCAGCCTATTTAGAGATCACGGAAACGGCGCCAGATCGCCACGCTGTCGTTTGGAAACAGCCCCTTAAAGATGGCATGCGCCTGCGACTGACGCCTGTCTTCCCGGAAACGTGTGTTGCGGGACCGGTGCAAGCCAGTCTTGCCCCTGGCATCGTGGTTGAGCGTTGGCAGCTGGACTGTGACATGACCACAGGCAGCGTTCGCGTTACGGGGCTGGAGCGAACGCTGACCGATGCTTTTGTGCGCGTTCAACGCCTGAATGGCGATACGATCACGGCCGTGTTGAGAGCCGGTAGTGATGATGTGTCTCTTGATCGTGAAGCCACATCTTCACCCGCCACGGCTTATCTTTGGATTGGAGTTGAGCATATTTGGTTCGGCTATGATCACCTGCTCTTTGTGCTGGGGATGGTCCTGCTTGTGCGGTTGCGTCAGCTTTTTTTGACGATCACCGCGTTCACAATTGCGCATTCGATTACGCTTGCACTATCGGCGCTTGCGGGCGTGTCTTTGCCGGGCGCTCCCGTTGAGATCACAATCGCGCTGAGCATAGTTCTGTTGGCACGTGAAGCGATTGGCCGGATGCGCGGAGAGGTTACTTTTTCCCAGACTTATCCGTGGCTCATCGCCTTTGGATTTGGTTTAATCCACGGATTTGGGTTCTCTGGCGCGCTGGCCAGTATTGGCTTGCCCAAAGGCCAAGAGGTTTTGGCGCTATTGCTGTTCAATCTCGGTGTCGAGCTGGGCCAGCTGGCGTTTATCGCTGTGCTTGTCGCGCTCGGCGCGTTGGCGTTCAGATTGATCAAGGCGAGCGAGCGGCCGCTTAGATATATCGCCGCCTATGGCATCGGCATCGCTGGCACCTATTGGGCGTTAGAGCGTATTGCGGCGACATTTTTCCTCGCCGCATAAAGTCTTACAAATCCGTCAGCTTCATCTGCGCCCTTGTTCAAGGGGCGACTGCGGCTAATCTGGAAACAGGCAAATCAATCGCCTGAACACAAAGGGGAAATTCAAATGACTGATCGTATCAACAAAGCTGACATCGTAAATGATGCAGGTAGAGAAACCGGCGTCCTGAATGGACAGACTGCCAACCTTGCCCTTGGCGGTGAGACGGCATCCGGCGATATCATCCTGCGCGACGAAGTTGGCAAAGACACAGTGCATCTAGATGGCGGCGACGCTAACCTGCGCCTTGGCGGCCATGGGCATAATGCCGATATCGGTATGTATTCTGATGATGGCAAACTTCGCATCCACATTGATGGCGGCAAAGCCAATATCTATGCAGGCGGTGAAGGGGCTGGCGGCGACCTAAGCCTGAAGAATACTGACGGTGTCAGCACGGTTCACCTTGATGGTGGTACAGCCAATCTTCAAATGGGCGGCGGCGGCGCATCTGGCGATATCTCTCTGCTATCTGGCACCCAAGAGCAGACAATCTTCCTTGATGGTGGTGATGGCAACGCAATTATTGGCGGCGGCGGCTCTAATGGCGACATAGCGGTGGTTAGCGACGACGGTAAAACCCGCATTCACATTGATGGCGGCAAAGGCAATATCTATGCAGGCGGCAATGGCGCGGGCGGTGATCTTAGCCTGATGAATACTGACGGTGTCGGTACAGTTCATCTGGATGGCGGTACGGCTAACCTTCAGATGGGCGGCGGCGGCGCGTCGGGTGATATTTCTCTACTCTCTGGCACCCAAGAGCAGACCCTGTTCCTAGACGGCGGCGACGGGAATATTCGCGTTGGCGGTGGCGGCTCGAACGGTGATGTTGCGCTGTTCAGTGATGATGGCAAAATGCGCATGCATATCGACGGTGGTAGCGCCAATATCTATGCAGGCGGCGAAGGTGCAGCAGGCGATATCGCGCTGAAAGATAAAGAAGGTAAAACTGTCATCCATCTTGATGCCGGCGAGGGGGTCATCCGGATTAAGGGCAAGCATGTCTCTACGGCTGACTATGTTTTTGCCGCGGGTTACAATCTGAAACCGCTTGCCGATGTGGAAGCTTTTATTGCCTCTCAGGGGCATCTTCCGGGCGTTGCCTCTGCGACCGATATGGAAGAGCAAGGTGTTGATTTGAACGCGATGCAGGGTGTGCTTCTGGCCAAGATCGAAGAGCTAACGCTCCACGCGATTGAGCAAGAAAAGCGTATCGCGGCGCTCGAAGCGAAGCTTGCGACGAACTAAGCAGTTTTGGTTCCCGGAGGGGCGATCTATGTCGCGCTTCCGGGGCCTATTTTGGTAGGCTTAAACTTTATTTGGAAGAATACTGCGGCTGGCCAATTTAGAAACATAATCCCTCCAGCGAAGGCTCCCATTGGTGTAAACAATGCGCAAACGCAGACCAACATTGCGACGACAACTTCTGATCTTTGTATCCATATCGAGCGTTTGGTCAAAATTCGCTCATCCTCATCGAGACCAAGCATGTCCGCTTTCTTCAATGCGTGGCTGTAGAGCAGGCTAACAATTGTGAATAATACGGCATATCCGCCGCCAAAGATCCCAACGCCGATTGATGAGTTACGATAGTCCATCTCATTTGCGAGCAGGCTAGTAAAATCCCCCGTCATTGAGGCGAGGATAAATCCAAACAGACTGTCGAATATAAACCGCAGCGGATAGGCGAGAAACAGCACGACAAGCAGCAGGGCGCTGTTCAAAAATACGACTGTATTGTCGGCCAAACCATAACGCCTGAAAAAGACAAAATGCTGGTTCCAGATCAATAGAAGGATCGCGAAGCCAGCGGTCACCGGAATAATCCCGAGCAGGA
Source organism: Henriciella sp. (assembly GCA_029238175.1). Classification (GTDB taxonomy): domain Bacteria; phylum Pseudomonadota; class Alphaproteobacteria; order Caulobacterales; family Hyphomonadaceae; genus Henriciella. The sequence goes on from JAQWGO010000077.1 coordinate 37,140, forward strand.
ATGTGATCAGTTCAGAGAATGTCTGCGGCGGTGTTCCGGTGAGTAGAAGCATGCCGAGTGCTAGCGCAAACACGATATCAGATAGGTTTTCAATTCGGGTTACGTTCTGTCCGCGCCACTCGAATTCTGGATCATGATCCAGATGTTTTGCCACTGTTTCCCGCATGAATAGCCCTCCATAAGCGCCACACTATCCATTGATTTGAAAAGCAAAAGCCCCGGCACTTAGAATCGCGTGTAATCTAGACTTCCAAGCCCGGGCTGTATTTCAATACGCCTGAAGGCTTCTCATCTGTGAAAGACAGCCATTGCACCACCTCACTTGGCAGATCGCGGTAGGTGAGGCGTCCATCTCCCACAAATCCAAAGCGGCAATAGTAGTTTGGATCACCAATGAGAACGCAACCTTTTGCGCCTAGGCTTTTAATCTGTGCGAGCCCTTTCTTGATTAGGGCGCTGCCTATGCCAGTCTTTTGCTTTTCAGGGGCGACCGAGACAGGCCCGAGACCGAACCAATTGTCGGAAACGCCTGCAATCGTGACAGGTGAAAACGCGACATGGCCAACAATCGCTTCTGCTTCGACTGCAACGAGAGAGATCGTCAAATCTCCATCGGCGCGGAGTTTGTTGATACACGCGCCTTCATCTCCGTCACTATACGGCATGGGGGCGAAGGCTGTCTGTGTCAGCTGATAAATCGCGTCGATATCTGCGTGTATTTCGGGTCTGATATCCATGCCTTTTGATAGCATAGAGCATAGAAAAAGCCCGCACTTTTCAGCACGGGCTTTGTTTGATTGCGTTTTGACTGAAGCTTAAAGCGCGTCAGTAAGCTCTGGTACGGCGTTGAACAGGTCGGCGACGAGGCCGTAATCTGCAACTTGGAAGATTGGAGCTTCATCATCTTTGTTGATGGCGACGATGATCTTACTGTCTTTCATACCGGCCAAGTGCTGGATCGCGCCGGAAATGCCGACCGCGATGTAAAGCTCTGGCGCAACGATTTTACCGGTCTGACCGACCTGGTAATCGTTTGGCGCATAACCCGCATCAACCGCAGCACGTGAAGCACCGATAGCCGCGCCAAGCTTGTCAGCCAGTGGAACCATCAAACGCTGGAACTCTTCCTCAGAGCCGAGCGCACGGCCGCCAGAGACGACAGTCTTCGCAGCAGTAAGGTCTGGACGATCTGATTTGACGACTTCTTCAGAAATGAAGGTCGACTTGAATGGACCCGCAGGCGCATCAACAGTTTCAACCGCAGCAGAACCGCCATCGCCAGCAGGATCAAAAGCCGTACCGCGAACGGTGACAACTTTCTTAGCGTCTGCAGACTTAACCGTCATGATTGCGTTACCAGCATAGATCGGACGCACGAATGTGTCCTGACCTTCGATGCCGATAATGTCAGACAGCTGCATCACGTCGAGCTTTGCCGCGATGCGAGGCGTTACGTTTTTACCCATGGTTGTGGCCGGCGCGAAGAACGCGTCATAACCATCCATCATAGGAACAACGAGAGATTCCATAGCTTCGGCGAGTTGCTTTTCATAAGCCTCACCATCCGCGTGAAGAACTTTACGAACGCCAGCGATTTTCGCGGCCTCCGCTGCAACATCGCCAGCGCCTTTACCAGCAACCAGAACATCAACGTCGCCGCCAAAGGCGATCGCCGCTGTAACAGTTTTCGCGGTCGCATCGGATAGTGCTGTATTGTCGTGATCAGCAAGTACTAGAACAGCCATTATGCAACTCCCGCAGCTTTAAGTTTCGCAACGAGCGTTGCAACATCTTCGACCTTCTCACCGGCTTCGCGAACTGGCGGCTCAGTGACTTTAACAACAGTCAGGCGCGGTGCGATATCAACGCCGTAGTCAGACGGCTCTTTCATATCGATCGGCTTTTTCTTGGCCTTCATGATGTTTGGTAGAGACGCATAACGCGGCTCGTTCAAACGAAGGTCAACGGTGACAATCGCTGGGCCCTCAAGCGCAACAGTCTGTAGACCGCCATCAACTTCGCGGGTCACATTGATCTTGCCGCCATCAGCTTTGACTTCTGACGCGAAAGTACCTTGTGGCCAGCCGAGCAGCGCGCCGAGCATTTGACCCGTTTGGTTGCTGTCATCATCAATCGCTTGCTTGCCAAGGATGACCATGTCTGGATTTTCTTCGCCAACGACTTTGACGAGGAGTTTTGCAACTGCGAGTGGCTCAACCGTCTCGTCTGTCTTGATCAAGATGCCGCGATCTGCGCCCATCGCAAGCGATGTACGGATCGTTTCCTGAGCCTGTTGTGGACCGACAGAAACGACGACGATTTCGGTAACCGTGCCAGCTTCTTTCATACGAACAGCTTCTTCGACAGAAATCTCGTCGAATGGGTTCATAGACATTTTTACATTCGCCAGATCGACACCGCTTTGGTCCGATTTAACACGGACTTTCACGTTATAGTCGATGACGCGTTTGACGGGCACGAGGACCTTCATCGGCAACTCCTAAAGTTTGATTGCTTTTACCCGGTCGCAGGTAGCGGGGTGAATGTTGAAAAGCAAGGGTTACGTTGACGTTAGGGTCAATTTAACGCGGGAATTTGAAAGGTGTTTCTACAGTAAGTTGGCCTGATTTCGCTGTCAGTTAGAACCCGGCTGACGGCGGTAGGGCTTCGCTACCTATGGCGAGCACTTTGAAACGCGCGCCCATTTCGGCTGGATCAACTAGTTTCTTGACGCCTTCATACAGCTCTTGGCCTTTTGATGGCTCTGCTTTTGCGAGCTGGTTCAGGCGTGCCTCTGCCCCGAGCGCCAAGAGGAACTGGCCTTGCGGTGCGGGGCCGGAAACGAGCAGGCCAGATTTCTCTGCCAGTCGCGCGAGGCGGCCAAAATCGACATCGACAGTGAGGTCGCATTCGCCGGGCATGGCGAGCGGATCAATCTGTCCACCGTCTTTATAGGCGCGCAATGTATCGCCCGGCGAAACATCGCTTGGGCCATAGTCAATCAGGAGGGCCCGGCCCGTGGTTTGGTCGAGCAGTTTTCTTAGGCCTAGCACCAAAGTTTCTAAACCAGACTGAACTTCAACCGCGCCTGATCCAATCGCGATTTCATCATCTTCAGCTTCGCTAACGGCCAAGCCGAAAACCAAGTCTTCTGTTGGAGAAACGCCGACGACGCGTTCGTGCCAGTCATCGCCGACTTTCACAAACTGGCGCGCTGGCAGGCAATCTAACCACTCATTCGAGAGCAGTATGAATGGGTTAGCGGTTGGAATAGCTTCGATGCCATCCAGAAATGTCGGTTCATAGATGGCTAGCTTTTCGGCAAGCATCGCCCGCAATACGGGGCTAGGTTCAACCAAATGCAAGTCAATCGCCGCCGCAAATCCCGGCACGCTGGAGGCGGCGCGCAAGGCATCATTCATGAGTGTGCCGCGCCCCGGTCCGACCTCAACCAAAGAAATGCGGCTTGGTGATCCCATCTGTTGCCATTCATGCGCGGCCCAGAGGCCGAGTAGTTCGCCGAATATCTGACTGGTTTCAGGTGCGGTTATAAAGTCCTGCCCCAAGCCCGGACGCGTGGCATAATAGCCCTGTTTGGGGTCATGCAGACAGGTGTTCATATACGCGCCAACATTCATTGGCCCGCCCGCCCTGATCATTGAGATGATGCGGTCTTTAAGCGTACTCACGCGGCTGGGGTAATCGCTGGCTTGCGCAATGCGTTCCAGACTAGAAACGCTCCGCCGATCCACATTGGAATAGACAGAATTTGCCCCATCGTGATCCAGTCCGGCAGCCATGTGACGAAGGCATCTGGCTCGCGGAACTGCTCTGCGATTGTTCGGCCGAAACCGTACATGAGCAGGAATAGGCCTGCGATAAGGCCGGGCCGGCGCAAGGATTTGAAATACCAAACCAGTACAGAAGCAACGATGACGGGAATGAGGCCTTCAAGCACTGCCTCATAAATCTGGCTTGGATAGCGCGCGACTTCAGCGCCGCTATACACCCATTCACCGTTCGCCCAATCATAGGCCGACGGTGTAGAGCCCGGCACGTAGCCTTGCGGGAAGATCATGCCGCCAGAACCGCCTTCTGAGACCGGCCGTCCATACAGTTCTGCGTTCACAAAGTTGGCAATCCGAACAAAGAAAATACCGAAACCAGCGGTGACGCCGCCAATATCAGAAATACTCATCAGCTTCACGCCGCGCTGGCGGGCCACCCATGCAACCGCGAGCGCCACGCCGATCATGCCGCCATGAAAGCTCATCCCACCTTCCCATATTCGTAGCAAACGCATTGGGTCAGCGGCGATCTGATCGAAATTATTCGGGATGTCGTAGAAAAAGAGGTAGCCGAGCCGTCCGCCAAGGATGACACCCAGCGTGGCATAGAAGAGCAGATCATCGATGCCGTCTTTATCGGTCGGCGAGGTTCCGCCCCACAGCGCAGGTCGCTTAATAAGGGACAAAGCATAGCGCCAAGCCACCATTAAGCCTGCGATATAGCCTAGCGCATACCAACGAACAGGAAACTTGCCGAGGCCCATAAAGCCCAGATCAATTTCAAATAGAGCAGGCGACCAGCCCGGAAACGTCATGGCGCCTTCAGCGGCGATAGCGAGTAAACTCATGCGGCGGTCTTTCCTATCGGTATTTCTATCCCCATCTGCTAGGTGGAAAACGAAATGACTTCAAGACGCGCAAAGGATTACCTTGTCATGACTGCTAAAAGCCCGATCCTAGATGACCTCGCTGGCCTGATGACAGGCGCCATGGGCGCGGCCCGCGCAGCAGGCGAAGAAGTGAAGACAGCAGGCGAGTCGCGCGTCCGCGCCATGATCGCCGATATGGACCTTGCGAGCCGCGAGGAAGTTGAAGCGTTGAAAGCCATTGCCGTGCAAGCGCTAGAGCACGTCGAAGCGCTTGAAGCGCGGCTTGAGAAGCTCGAAAAGTAAGCGGGTTAGACTTGACCTGTGCGGCGGCGGTGCAGCTGCGCTGGGGTTTCACCTACCAAGGCGGCGGCCTCTCTAATCAAGTGAGATTGATCGTAATAACTGAGATCGGCGGCTATGCGCGCCCATTCTGGGTTTGCTGATTTGTCTGCTGCAAACTGCGTTCTATGGAACCTGACCGTTCTTGCATAAGCCTTTGGTGAGAGGCCGATATCGGCTTTGAACTGACGCCTTAGCTGGCGCTCTGACGTGTTTGTTTGCTCTGAAAAACTGGAGATAGGGCGTGCGCCATCGGTTTGGCGAATCCAGTGCGCGAGCATGGCGGTATTGCTGAATTGAGTGGATGTCTTCGCAAGCGCGCGGTGCTCTACAAATCTGATCAACTCTGCTGCAAGGTGTTCACTTTTCGCGCCCGCCTCTGCCAAGCGGCGTAAGCTCTGCAGCTCATCGCCGTGATCAAGCACGATGTCTTGATCTTGAATGTCATCCAATTTCATATCTAAAATGCCCGATACACTTTCCGGGTTTAGGCGAATGGCTGTAATTTCGACATTTGAGCTTGGGTGGTTAAGACGTGGCGTTGTTACGGGGCCGAGGATGCAGACTTTCACATCCGCAAGCGTGGCATCGTCATTCCACCTTCGTACAACCGCGATGCAGGCCTTCCAGTGAACAGCTAGGATTTGCGCGGACAGGTTCTTATCTGCGCCGCCATAGGACCATACCGCTTCAGCGGCGCGCGATTGCTGGCGATCAAAGTCAATCCAGCGATATTCGCCTAACGGATCTTGCTGTGTGAATGACAAAGACATTGCGGGTCCGTTTTTTACAATACGCGTGCAGGAGGTTGTCATACATTCTGGCAAATTCAACCCAATGGAGACATCGACATGGCCGCAATTTCAGCTCTTTTAATTGGTTTGTAAGTCGCGACCTCACCGATTGCTTTGAACCAAGCAGAGCTAGTATCGATTACGCATAGTCCCGAATTAGCCGCAGTGCATGGCATTACCTGGATCGATGTTCCGGAAATCGAGAATGGCACGGTTGAGGTGGATCTGAAGCTTAGCAAAGGGCGCGGGTTCACTGGACTATTGTTTCGGGCATCAGATGAAATGAATGGCGAGAAATTCTACTTGCGCCATCATCAGCAAGGTAAACCAGATGCGTGGCAATATCATCCGCGGTATAATGGTCATCAGGCCTATCAAATCTATCAAGGTGACGGATTTGCTGGCAATACGAACGTGCCGCAGGACGAGTGGATCACCCTGACTTTGGCGTTTTCAGGCGATAATGCGCAAGTTTCAGTGAATGGCGACGTCATCGCGACAATGGATGATTTGAAGCGCGAGTCGATCAAGGGCCGTATCGGGTTCTGGACCCTGTTCGGCGAACGCAGTATCCGCAACATTCGGGTAAGTGAGCAAGTTGACCTTGAGGTTATGAAAGCGGCAGATGAAGACGTTGCCGCTGATCCAAACCTGATCCAATCTTGGCGCGTTAGTCAGCCGTTTGAGGCGGCGCAGGTGCAATCCTTTATGCAACCAGAAATTATAGGCCCGGTTGTCACCGTGAAGGCGAGCCATCGCGGTATTGCTGACCTCAATACGGTTGCGCCGATTGCCGATGATAAGAACACGGTCTTGGCTTCAATAGAGGTGACAAGCGAAACGAAACAAAAGGCAGAGCTTGAGTTTGGATTCTCCGATAAAACGGCGGTCTATGTCAATGGAGCGCTGGCCTATCGCGGCGCAGACAAGTTTCGCAGCCGGGATTATCGCTTTCTAGGCACGGTCGGCTTCTATGACACCGTTACTTTGGATTTGAACGCGGGGCTCAATACGATCTCTGTTGGCGTGTCAGAGAAAGAAGGCGGATGGGCGATTGCGGGGCGGCTGCTCGCGGATGAGACTGTGAAAGTTGTCTACGACTAAGGTTCTGGATTCTCAGAAGCAGTTTGGGGCAGGCTTGGTTTAGGCAGAACCTGCTCGATTCTTATTCAGCTCACGGTTCGCTCTTCAAGCTCTGGAAGCATGGCTTGAAAAGCAGAAACGTGAGGCGCTAGCTTTGCTGCATCTTTTGCTGGAACGTTATTTCAATAAATTCGGCGGGGCGAGTTACGGCCACCAGCACGGTGACGCGTAACATACCGTCGAGAATATCGACCGCGGTCATCGTCGATCCCAGCCCGACATGCACAGAGAATGCATAGTCGGGAGTTGCGCCGGCTAGGCCGCCTTGTTTCCAAATCTCGGTTAGGAAGCTTGAAACCATACCCTTGATGGCTACCCAAGTGTTCGCGTCATTGGGCGCAAAAACGTAGGCGCGTATTGCGGTTATGATCGACTGTTCCAGCATTATCATTGTGCGGCGAACACTAATGTATCGCCAATCTAGACTATTGCCGTCCAGCGTTCGTGCGCCCCAAACGAGTGTTCCCCGAGTAGGGAAACTGCGAATGGCGTTCACGGCCATGCCGTTTAGCGGGACGTTGAGGTCTTCTTGCGCTTCATGGGTGATTGAAACCGTTGGGCCGACAATGCCGGCAACGCTCACATTTGCCGGTGCCTTCCACACGCCTTGTGAGCTATCGACGCTTGCGTAAACCCCCGCCATTGCGCCGGATGGGGGTTGAATGTTCATCCGCGTCGTCATGGTCTGGATGAGGGATTTGTAGTCTCTCAGATTTAGTAAGGCTTTATGTATCGCTGCTGGCTGGTATTCGTCAGGAACGACCCGTTCACTCGCAGGGTGCGGCATTGGCGGGACGTCGGCGACAGGCTGTGGGCCAGCAATAGCGCCGACAAATGCCGCTCTCTCAAGTGGGGTTTTGTCTGCAAGCAGCTCTTTGATATCCAAAGCCAACGCGCCCGCGAGAAGTTTGCGGGAGGCTGGCATCAACGCTTCGTAAGTTATATCTGAAACATCATGGAGGGTGGTGCTCAGCCATGGATAGTAGGCGGTGCCATAGGAGCGGTTGTCTATGTGGATCCCGTTTCTGAACTTTGTTACCGGATCGCTGTCATCATTCGTCAAAGGCTGATCGCCGTTTACGAGATCCAGAATTGCAAAACGGCTTTGCATATTTCCGCAATGCGCCAGCATCGCGTTGTTTACGGTCGAGGCGTCTTCTTCTGATAGCCGAGCTGTGTCAGGCACAACGAGGATTGAAGCCGTTTCCTGTTTTTCGAGAGCGGTCACGCCTGATTGGAGGCCATCAACGGTAATGTCGTCATTATAGCTGCCGGTTGATACGATGACGCAATCTGATCCACCATTAATGAAGAACATGCGCACAGCATCGTATAGGCCGTAGACTGTGCCGCCCGACGATAGGTCGTAAGTCGATCTAGAACCTTCGGCACCGAGTGAAATTTCGCCACTGTCTTCGTTCTTTACAAGTTTAAATTTAGTCGGCGGGCCAGCGCCAAACATGGCGTGAAACTCATTAAGGCTGCGGATTGGGGTTGGCGATCCGATTAAAGCTTGCCCCTCATACTCAGCCTTTTCGGTATGCCCCACAAAAGCGGCGATGGAGGTTGGAACCTGCACGACACTATTCGGAAATGCATTCTGTTCCACGGTATAGACCCCCGGCGTTTTGTAATCTTGCGCGATCGCGCTTGAGGGGAACATGGCGAGCGTGCCTGCACCTGACATCAGTCCGAGTGCATTTCGTCTCGATAAAGCTTTGTTGGTCTTGTCCATGACGTCCTCCCGTTTCCCCAGCCAAAACACTGCATGGTTAATCGGCCTGTGACAAGGCAGAGGACATAGAAGCTGTTTAAGCGGGTCAGGGCAGGCTCAATCGGAGTAGAGCCTGCCCCTCATCGTGCCTATGAGGAGGTAGGGGTCCGAGGCGCGATCTGAAAGAAGGAGAAGCCACTCACGCCGGACGTGAAGTATTTGGAGTTGGCTTTGTAGCCCGGCGACTTGGTGAAGCCCGCCAGCGCTTCTGGTGTATCCCATTCGACCATCGTGACCTGCACTTGCGGATCGTAAGTGTGGCGATGGGCTTCGATGCTTGGGTTGATCATCCGATAGACAAAGCGCCCGCCCATTTCATTCAGGCCAGGCTCAATCCCCTTCATGTATTTATTATAGTCATCCGGGACGCCGGGTTTTATCTCAGCCACAGCGAGCGTGTAGATTTTGTCTGGATCGAACGTGATCTCCAGCGGTTGCTCTAGCGTTTGCGTAAAAATCGCGAGCTCATCCCATGCTTTTGGACGTAATGCTTTGATGGCGGGCCATTCTGTGGTTGCGTTCAAACGTTCAAGGGACGCGGCATCGGGATATGAAAAGATTGCCATCGCGTCCGCTTTGTACTTTCCAACCAATTGCTGCGGGACGGCGAGGTTTAGGTCACGCCGCAGACCGTATTGATCAGCAAGCGGGAAAGCGGTGTCATAGTAAGTTTTGCGGGCGGCCTTGGCGGCTTCTGTGTCTTTGCCGGTAATCAAGACGTAGGATAGTACTTCGCCTTGCTGATAGCTGAGCGTCACGGGTTTAGGTTTGGCGGCGTCACTGACAGGCGCGGTTGCAGCGGGCATAGACGAGGTGGCGCACCCTCCAATGGCGAAGCTAAGCGCGATGAGTGGCAATGCGAGTTTGTGTTTCATAAATGTGTCTCCGATTTGTGAGCCTTTTCTCTAGCGGTGCGTGTTACGTTTGTATTGGATTGATTTAGTGCTTTAATGGTGCGATATTGCACCGTATGATTTGGGATGATTATCGACTGGTTCTGGCGCTGCATCGATACGGGACGCTTCGCGCCGCCGCGAGTGCTTTGGGGGTCAACCACTCAACCATCTCGCGCCGTTTGGCGAACCTTGATCCGGGGCTGTTTGACAAAATACCTGGCGGTTACCGCATCACAGCTCGCGGCAAGCCGATCGTCGAGGCTGCTGAAGATATGGAAGCGGCGTCTTTAAAGGCTGAGCGTAAGGCGAGAGCGGGGGACCGCTTTATCTCAGGCCACGTTACGATCTCTATTCCAGATGCGTTCGGGCAGTATTTGCTGCTTGATGATTTTGCGCAATTTCGTGTCACATATCCCGATATTCAACTGACCATTAAATCGACTTATAGCTTTGCTGACCTTGATCGCTCCGAAGCAGATATCGTCCTCCGGGCCACGCATGCGCCGCCAGAGCACTTAGTTGGAAGGCGTCTGTTTCCATTCTATGTCGCGCACTATTGTGCCATCGATTATCTTGAAACCACGCCGCCTCAAGAGCGCGTCTGGATCGCGTCGTGTGACGGCGACAAAACACCTGATTGGGTCGCGCTTTCGCCATTTCCAAACACGCCGATGGGAATAGCTATTGAAGACGCCACAATGCGTCACCGAATGGCTGAAGCCGGATACGGTATGACAAGCGGCGCATGCTATATGGATGACCCAAATCCAAAGCTAATGCGTGTACCCGGAACGGTTCCGCAGCCGCTTCAGGACATTTGGGTTCTCACGCATCCAGATTTACATAAAACACCGCGGATCAGACTGGTTATGAAGTTTCTAATCGATGCCTTGATGGCCAAACAGGATTTAATCGAAGGGCGCTTGCCTGATAATGCTTAATCGAATTCCACTGTTTTGCCTGTAGTAACTGCTATTTAACCAAGACTCTTGCGCAGGACCTGTCGCATGTTAGCCTCTAAACTCGAGGCAAGAATGCCTTGCTGATTCGGAAGGGGGACGCAATGAGCCTTACCGTAGAAACAACCCAAACCCACGACATCGATCCGATGGAGCTTGTTGAGAGCTGCTTGACCGAAGCTGGATGGGATTTTCAGCGCGACGAAGAAGACGCAACGCTTCAGTGTATCGCGACGACAAAATGGGGCGATATGGGCGGCATGTTTGCTAGCCGGCGCGAACCACCAGCGCTGCATTTTTCGCTAACCCTAGACGTGAAGCCAACGCAGGCGCGCCGTACACAGATCGCCGAGCTGGTGATGATGGCGAATGAGCGTCTATGGCTTGGCCACTTTGACTATTGGGCTGACGAAGGCGTTATCATCTACCGCCATGCGTTGCCGATGCTTGACCGGATTGAGCCAGAGCCGGGCGAAGTTCGCGCTGTATTAGCAGCGGGAGCGGATGCGGTGAACATGTTCGTTCCGGCTTTTAATTTCGTCATCTGGGCAGGCAAGTCTCCGCAAGAGGCGCTGGAAGCTGCGCTATTTGAAACGGCAGGCGAAGCTTAAACTTCGAACGCCACCTGCATCGGTCCAACCTGACGAATAGCGCCCGGGGCCAGGACCGGTGGCTTACCAATTAGTTTTGTGCCCGGCGCAAGGCGCGCAATGGCCGATAGCATTTCTTCCATCTCTGCGCGTGCTAAGGCTTCACCGACACATCGGTGCGCGCCGGCGCCAAAGCCATAGTGCCAGCGTTGCAGGTCAGTACGGTGAATATTGAACGTGTCAGGATCTGCGAAGATTTCTGGGTCGCGCATCGCAGAAATAATCGATATTGCGATCACGGCACCTTCTGGAACGCGGTAGCCATCAATATCAATATCACGCAATGCAACGCGCGGGATTGCGGCAACGATGGGCTGGAACCGCATGCCTTCTTCAACAACGGTGCGTTTCAGGCCGTCTATATCGGCGACGAAGTCAGCCCATTGGCCTGGATGCTGAAGCATTTCCGACAGAATCATGCACATCGATCCACGCGTAGTATCTGATCCCGCTAGGATCAGCCCTAGAATCTGTGTTCGGATTTCGCCGTCGTCGAGGTTTCCAGCTTCCGCTGTTGCTTTCACATATTCGGTAAGAAAGTCATCCTGTGGGTTCTGGCGCCGCGATTCTAAGAGGTCTGTGACATAGGCCATGAACTCGCCCAAGCTCTTCTCGATTTGAGGGCGGTCATCGGGTTCAATCATGCCGATCGATGCGGCGGTGTCTTGAATCCATTGCTGAAATACGGGGACATCTTCGCGCGGGATACCTAAGATTTCGGCGATGATGCGCGCCGGCATTTGCGTGGCGATCTCACCCACAAAATCGATCGGGCCTTTGCCAATCCGTTCACGGATCATCTGCTCTGCCATCTCACGAATTTTAGGGCGCATGGCGTCCATCAGCTTAAACGCGAACGTCCGTGCGACTGGCATGCGGCGCTTTATATGCGTGGAGCCATTTGCGAATAACATCGCGAGGCGGGTGAACTCAAAAATGGGGCCATCAAAGATGCCCTGCATCATTTTGGATTCGGTCTCGATTTGCCGGGTGGCGTCACTGGTGATCAAGGCAACGTGCCGATTGCGCAGGGCGAGTGTCACCCCAACATGCGTGCGAGCGATCGGAGCTTGTTCACGAAGATCTCGGAACAGGTCATAGATGCTTTGACCCCGTTCCAATTCCATCGGCGTGATTGGTGCGTCGTCTAACGATTTCAAAGTTTCGGTGGTCATGATGAGGCTCCCTAGTGACGTCGGTAACAGAAGTTGACGCAGGCGTCACTATTGCGCGCAATTTGTCAGCTTGGACACAGCCGCGCTTTGGGGCATTAGAGCTTATGACGAGACAAAACAGAATTACGCTTTTTGGTGCAGGCCGTATGGGCTCTGCTATGGCTGCTGGCTGGATCAAGGCTGGCCTTGGTGGCGGCATCGATATCGTCGCGCCGCGCCCATCAGACCTTGTGACGGGTTGGGCGCGCGAAGGTCAAGTGCGGATCAATCCCGTTGCATCCCCTGCGGACGTGCTTTTGATTGCGGTCAAACCACAAGTGTTTGGCGGTGTTGTAGAGCAGCTAAAAGCATGGGTTGGTCCCAACACGCTGGTTCTTTCTGTCATGGCGGGGGTTTCGCTCGCCACGCTGGAGGCTAAGCTCGGATCACCAAATGTTGTACGTGCTATGCCAAATACACCGGGGCTCGTCGGCAAGGGCGTGACGCTGATATGTTTGAAACCGGATGCGGGCGATGGTGTTGAAGCTCAAGTTCGCGGATTATTGACCCCGCTTGGCGCTGTCGAGGGGCCGTTCACTGAAGCTGAACTGCCGGTTGCGACTGCATTATCAGGATGTGGCCCTGCCTATGGTTTTTTGCTGGCCGAAGTGATGGCCGCAGCTGGTATTGCGCATGGATTAGATGCTGAAATGGCGAACCGCCTTGCGCGCAAGACCGTTGAAGGGGCAGGGGCCTTGATGGAAGGTTCACCTGAAGATGCCGCAACCCTTCGCAAGAATGTCACATCGCCGAACGGCGTGACACAAGCCGCTCTTGAGGTCTTGATGGCGGACGGTGCGATTCCATCTATCTTTGTAGAGGCTGTCGCGGCGGCGATTGCCCGCGATCAAGCTTTGGCGAAGGAAACCGAATGACCCGTGATGAGATCATCAATAAGGGCGTACATGCCGCCCTCAAGCTCGCGGAAACGGGTAAGTGGGGCGACCTCACGCTGAGTGCGATTGCCAGTGAGGCGGGCTTAACTCTTAAAGACTTTCACGGCGTTGCCGACAAAGACGATCTTTCTTTTGCGGTTGAAGGCATCTTTGATGCTGGCATGAGCGAAGGCTCTTTCGGCGATGACGAAACACCCCGTACACGCCTGTTCGATGTTATCATGATGCGGTTTGAGGCAATGGAAGACGTACGCGATGGCGCGATGTCATATCTGCGCTGGCGCGACCGTTCGGTATCAGGCCTCGCCCAGCGAATTAAGGCGCGCGCCGCGACCGCTAAGTGGGCGTTGGCGTGTTCAGGCTTGGATAAAGATGACGGCCTGCCACGCGGTTTAGTTTTGACCGGGCTCGCTTGGACGATTGCACAAGCCGAACGCGCCTGGAAACAGGAAACGAGCCCAGACATGACCCGTACAATGGCCGCTCTTGATGCTGAACTGATCAAGCTTGAAGAGCGTGCAGCATGGCTAAAGGGGCGCGGTAAACGCAAACCTGAAGCGGCGTCAGAAGCCTAGTAAGGCAATCGCAACCGTACGCGCAGGCCGCCCATAGGGCTATCTTCTAGTCGAATGTCGCCGCCATGCGCATGGGCAAAATCACGTGCTAGCGTTAGCCCCAATCCTGTGCCGGGGACATTTTGGGATCTTGCTTCGTCGAGGCGGTGGAATGGCCGAAACGCATCCTCGCGCTTGTCTTCTGGGATGCCGGGGCCGTCATCGTCGATCAGGATCTCTGCCATGCGTGGCCCTTTGATCAGGCGAACCTCGCACGAGGTGCCATAACCCGCGCCATTGCTCATCAGGTTTGACAATGTGCGTGCCAGTGCTGTCGGACGTGCGGTCACAGAGATAGTCGGCGCCTCGATAACACTCGCGCGGTCAATACGCTCCGCCACAGTGCGGGTGATATGATCGAGGCGTAACTCTTCGGCCTGTTCGCCTTCTTCGCCGCTGGCGAAAGCGAGATATTCATCCAGCATTTTGGACATGTCATCCAAGTCAGTTCGCGCGCCGTCGATCTCATCGCTTGGCTCCATCATCGCCAATTGTAACTTCAATCGTGTCAGCGGTGTGCGTAGGTCATGGCTTACACCCGCCAACATCGCTGTGCGCTGTTCGGTGAAGGCCATCAGTTTCGCGCGCATGTCTGTCACAGCGCGCGCGGCATCGCGGATTTCAGTTGCGCCTGAAGGCCGAAAGCCTTGCAAGTCACGGCCGCGCCCAAATGCTTTTGCGGCTTCTGTGAGGCGTAGAATTGATCGAACCTGATTGCGCAGGAATGCAAACGCGAGCGTCAGCATAAACAAGGCCCCGAGAAGGACCCAAACAATCGTAAAGTGCGTATTCGCCGCCAGTGCCCGCTTGCGGTCGATCAAGACCTGCATCGTCTTGACGTCATAGAGGTCAACGCGGAAGTCGAGCATGGCCGTATCGTTCACCGACCGCACGTCGACCGGCATGGGCACAAACGTATCTAATTGCTTGCGTAGTACCGAAGCGTAGGAAAACTTATCCGTGGAGCTATCTGGCCACACATAAAATTCTTCCATTCGGCACTGAAATGTCAGGCCAAGTCTTTGTTCAAGCTGGGCTTCTTGTTCGAGTGTATGGTCATTATCCATACACATGTCGGCGATCACACTGATCTCACGCGCGATGGATTGAGATAGCTTTTCGTTCACATCCTTGATGTGTTGCTGGTAGTAATAGATCGAAAATATCGCAAAAATGACCAGAATTGGCAGCGCCACTAACATAGCGAGACGGGCATATAGCCCGCGCGGTGTATAATCGCGGAGGCGAAAACTGCTCACGCCGTATCCTCCAAAACCAGCATCATGTTGGTACGGTCTTTGTACACGATCCGGTATCCGTTTTCTACGAGCATTACTTCGCAATCACGTTCCCAGCGGTGCGCGTGGCAAGCTTCCATGACGATGGCTTTGGGCCAGATGCTTGGATCAGCCGTTTCAAAAAACGGAAACAAAATTGAGTCTTCAAAGCCTTCAACATCGATTTTCAAAACATCCAACTTCGCAGCGCCATGGGCGTTCAGTAAGTCCGTCATAGGCGTCACTGGCACGTCTATGGTCGGGATACCTTCGACGAGGCGCGCAGAGGCCTGCCCTGCGCTTTCAGGCGTGGAAATTGTAAGTGTTCCCGGCTCTGAGCCACCAATCGCTGTCTGGATGAGGTGTAGGTTTAAACGCTCTGACACGTCGGTGTTCAACGCAAAATTCTGTTTCAAGCGTTCAAACATCATCGGCTGAGGTTCAGCCGCGATAAGTGTTCCAGATTGCATGAGCGAAGCGACGTAAAGTGAAAAAATGCCAGCATTTCCGCCAATATCGAGAAAGACGCCGTCCTTTTCTGGCATATGCTTTTGGCAGAACTCATACTCCTCACGCGCAAAGCGTTTGGGGCTCAGCAGGGCCTTAATCTCACTATTATTACCCGTGTGGTGCAGGCGTGCGCGGCCGCCATAAAGTGGAACGTCTAATGGCCGGCCTGGATTGAGCGCCCTTACGCCTTTGGCCATAAGCTTGCGCATACCGCCGCGCCCGAATGGGGTATGGCGTGATAGCCCGATCAATGTTGCGGTCAGCGGGCCGTGTGTCAAAGGCGTTTGAGTCGTCATATCACAGGTATACCTGCTTATCTGGAGAGGGCCATAGCGCTTCTGAAGCTAGACTTTGTCGCCAACGAGCAAAGCGGTAGCTGCGCCTTTCATAACTTCACCAATCTGTGTGAAGCGATCCGCGAGGGGCGATGCATTGCGCCAGATCAATGACACACTGCGCCGCGCCAGAGGGTGGTCGAGGGGGCGTAGAACGAGATCATCATCGCGGCGCGCTTCTGAGAGTGCATAAAGCGCTGGAAGAATGGCAACACCTGCGCCGGTCGCGGCCATTTGACGGACGGCATCAAGGCTTGTGCCCTGATATTCAGAACTAATGAATGCGCCCATTCGGTCGGCAAGTTGTTGCACAATCAGCGAGAAGCGATGCCCTGATCCCACGGTGAGAAGGTCACGGCCTTTTAAATCTGATATTGAAATTGGTCCTTCGCCCGCAAGAGGATCATCGGAAGCTGCGCAAATCCATAATCGTTCCTCGAAAAGCATCAGGCTGCCTGTATCAGGGTGGTCTTCAATTGCTGAGATAACGCAATCCAGACTGCCATCGGTCAGCCCTGTGCGCAGATCAATTGTGCGATGCTCTTGAACATTAAGCCTCAAACCCGGATTTTCTTTGTGCAGCGTTTTTACAACGGATGGTAAGAGGTACGGTCCAACCGAAGGTAATACGCCAAGCCGGATGCGCCCGGCGAGTGCCGAGGCCCCAACTTCCATCGCTGACTTTAAGTCTTCAACATTGCGTAGGATCATGCGCGCACGTTTGACGAATTCTTCGCCTTGAGGCGTCATGATTGCCCCGTGTCGGCCCCGTTCAATTAGTTTTACATCCAGCTGGGCTTCGACATCTGCAACTTGCGCGGACAGACTGGGCTGACTGACATGCAGGCGTTTTGCCGCCTCATGGAATCGGCCAGTTTCGGCAATTGCTACGACATATTGCAGCTGTCTAAGGGTGGGGCGCATGATAGCTTTTCTCTATGATAATCAAAGCATATTTAGATTAGAAGTATCGAAAGGCAACCCCATTTCAAGTTCATCAAGTCAAAAGGAATGAAATCATGAACCGACAACAAGCAGCGTCCCTCCCAGCCTCAATCGCTAATTCTCAAGTTATGCTGAATGCAAAGCCAGATGAAATTGACACATTTCTAACGTCAGACCCAACACCGAAAAAAGTCTCTCGCCGACAATGGCGCCGCGCCCGCGTTCGTCGCGGTAAGACATAGAATAGGAGGCTTCGATGACGGATTTCTGCCGTTGGGAGAACGAAGGCGGTGCGCCAGTTCAGTCTAACATTAGGCCGAGACTGAATGCTCTAAAGCGACGCCATCGCCGAATGCATGCGCAGATCGATTTGGAGCAGAAACGGCCTAATGCCTGTTCAATTGAAATAGGCCGCCTGAAGCGTGAAAAACTGAACCTTAAGGATCAGATTATCACGCTTGCGCAGCTAGACTAAGCTGAGGCTTAGCCGCCTGTTTTCTCCATGGCGCGCTGCCATGCTGGGCGCGCCATATTGCGGGCAAGATAGGCTTGAAGGTTTGGGTAGGGCTCAATTTCGCCCAGACGTTGGGCCATTTGAGCGATATATGTCGCACCAATATCCGGGACGCTGAAGCGATCACCCATGACAAACTCACGGCCTTCAAGGCGATCTTCCAAATAGCCAAGCTGAAGTGCAACTTCACCAGCTGCAAAACCGTCAAAGACAGGTGGCTTTGGATCGGTCCGGCTAAGTAAGAGTTTTATCAGCATCGGTGCGAAGGCTGACGCCTCTGAATACATCAACCACTGCATCCATTCGGCTTTCGCTTTGATGTCATCGGTTGGTGGGCCAAGTTTATTTTCGCTATCAAACTTATCAAGCAGGTAAAGCGCGATTGCCCCCGATTCCGCTAGAACAAAGCCATCATCCTCAATCACGGGGGATTTGCCCAATGGGTGTGCCTTTTTGAGTTCTGGCGGCGCACGGCCCGCTTCATTACGGTCATAGAAGTCCATCTCATATGCCGCGCCAAGCTCTTCGAGTAGCCAGATGGTAAAGACAGAGCGCCCAACGCGCAGGTGGTGAAGTTTAAGCATTATTGGTTCCTGTTCAGACTATTGCTCTAATTTAAAATTCATAGGGTAGACGACCCCCGGAAACTCAACGGCCTCGCCGTTCACGGTTGCAGGCTTGAAAGTGGCGCGTCGTACTGCTGTCACAGCGCTTGTTTCGAATACTTTATGTGTGCACCGTGGAAACACATTCTTGGTCTGACCTTGATCGTCAACATCGAAATGGACATAGCAATAACCTTCAAGCCCGCGCTCTGCTGCGCAAAACGGAAACGTTGGCATTGGCGGCTGCAATGTCTCGGGCTTCTTGTGGGTGGTGGGGGTATTGTTCTCTCCCGCTGAGAAGCCCAATGCCTCTAATCGCTGGCTGTTTTGCGCCATGCGTTCGTCCCATTCGGCATCTGAGACGATATAGGATTCTGAGGCTTGCGCGCGCTCAACACATGATATGACGGCCTGTTCAGTTTTCAGCGGTTCGATTTCCGCGCGTAGCGGTGTCGATGCGCAGGCCGCAACACACATTACGCCGAGTGTTAGAAATGTTAGCCGCATATTCAATTCTTTAATCGGGCATCAATCGATATCCAATACCGCGAACGGTCTGAATGTGAATTGGGTTTTTTGGATCGGGTTCGATTTTCTTTCGTAGTCTGGTGACCTGCACATCGATGCTGCGCTCCGTCCCGTTCGAGGCTTGCGCCGCGAGGTCTTCGCGGCTGATTGGTTCGCCAGGTTTTGTGCCGAGCATAGTTAGTAGTTGCAGCTCGCTTTCGGTCAGGCGGATGTGGCCTTCGGGGCCGTTTAGGACGCCGCGCGCAATATCGAAGACGAGGCCCGACATTTCGACTTCGCCCGGTGGTTCGGGAACGTGGCTGCGCCGTAAAATCGCTGCGGCGCGCAAGGATAATTCTTCTGGTTCAAACGGTTTGGGCAAATAGTCATCCGCGCCAAGGCGTAGACCTTCAATTCGGTCACTCGCCTGACCACGCGCCGTCAAAAGCAAGACGGGAGTTTGATTGCCATCATCGCGCAGCGCTTTGAGAAGGCTAAAGCCATCCTCGCCCGGCATCATCACATCGAGGATTGCAAGATCAAAGCTAAAGGTCTGAAACAATTTACGCGCCGTGGCGGCGTCAGGCGCGGTTGAAACGCTATGGCCTTCACGCTGCAGGAATTTCTTCAATAGCTCGCGGATACGGTCATCATCGTCCACAATGAGAAGATGGGTCTCTGTCATTTTAAAGCCTCTAGCATTGCTCGTGCGCCTGCGACTGAAGTTGCCCCGGCTTTGCGATAGGCGTCTCTCAGCTTGTCACGCATTGCAAGTGCTGCAGGATCTGTTGCGCGTTTTCCTTCATGCGTCAGGAATAATGAGCGCGCGCGGCCATCTGCAACGGCTTTTCGGCGTTCAATCAAATCGCGCTTGTCCAGATCGCCCAAAATGCGCGCCATTGTTGGCACTGTCGTATCCAATTGTTCGCGTAGCTGGGTCACGGTTTGTCCCGGCTGGAACCGCAATGCAACAAGCACACGTGCCGCCAGAGTTGGAATTTCTTGCTGGGTCGCGATCCCGCCAGCGGCGCGCATTAACGCGCGTTCTCCTGCCAACATAAGGCTAATTCCATAGTCTAATTCCTCATCGCGGAGGAAAAGTCGCGGGTCGAATCCGGGGGCATTCGCTCTGTTCTGGTTGACATCATGCATGGTGATCGGACAATGCCGTTGAAACGACTAAAAGTGCAAGATAGGAATATTCCCATGGCAGGCCTGCCCTACGACGATCGCGACGGCTATATTTGGATGGACGGAGAGTTCACACCTTGGCGTGAGGCGAAAGTACATGTGCTAACGCATGCACTTCACTATGCGTCGAGCGTGTTTGAGGGCGAGCGGGCCTATGGCGGGGTTATCTATGCGTCACGTCGCCATTCAGAACGTTTGGCAAACTCTGCGCGCATAATGGGTTTTAAACTACCGGTTAGCGTTGACGAGCTTGAAGCGATCAAAACTGAGGCGCTTGCAAAGTCTGGTCTTGAAAATGCGTATGTTCGCGCTTTCGCATGGCGGGGCAGCGAGATGATGGGCGTCTCAGCGCAGCATAATACGATCCACCTCGCGGTGGCCGTTTGGGCGTGGGGCGATTATTTTGCCGATAAAATGAAGGGTATTCGTATGACGCATGCCCAATGGAAGCGCCCAAGCCCAGAAACCGCGCCAAGCCATGCTAAGGCTGCTGGCCTCTATATGATCTGCACCATGTCAAAGCATGCGGCAGAGAATGATGGTTATGCGGACGCCCTGATGCTGGATTATCGCGGGCATGTTGCTGAGGCGACAGGCGCGAACATCTTCTTCATGCGTGACGGAGCTATCCATACGCCGACACCAGATTGTTTCTTGAACGGTATTACGCGTCAAACGGCGATGAAGCTGGCGGAGGCGCGCCAGATCGAGGTCATTGAACGCACAATTATGCCTGATGAGCTGAGCACATTCTCTGAATGCTTTATCACAGGTTCTGCTGCTGAGATTACGCCGGTCGCTGAAATTGGCGAGTTCAATTATAAGCCAGGTGAAATGTCAGAAGCTTTAGTGAATGACTATAATGATTTGGTCTATCGCCGTATCAAGATGCCCGCTTAAGTTTAGCGGTCTTTGATTACATAAGCTTAACTGCCCTATCTATCATTGAAGTGTAGTGGTGCGCCATGATTTGGGCGGATCACATTTTGCGGCATCGCCGCGCTTTGATCATTTTGGGCATTGCGTTCTGTCACGCAGTTGCGTTCGCGGCTGTTTTGAATTTGCGCGTGGAACCGGTGAGTATTGCGGCTGAAGAGCAATTGGTTGTT
The DNA here is from genome assembly GCA_029238175.1 of Henriciella sp. Taxonomy (GTDB): domain Bacteria; phylum Pseudomonadota; class Alphaproteobacteria; order Caulobacterales; family Hyphomonadaceae; genus Henriciella. The sequence goes on from JAQWGO010000077.1 coordinate 58,069, forward strand.
GAGCTTGCTGATTTGTTGCCGGATTTACCCGAACCCGAACCTGAGCGGGTAGCAGAACCGGTTGCTCCGGCACCATTGCCAGGGGCAACCTATGTACCTGAGGTTGCGCCGCTTGAGGTGCTTGCTCAAGACGCGCCGAACGTAGAACCGTCTGATAAGCCTGTCCTTCAGGCGTTTGGATCAGTTCAGAGCGGCACTGATGCTGAAGCTTTGGATCAAGTCGCCAATGCACTTACGCGCGCGAAATGCCGACGTGATTTGGTCAAGCGCGACCCAGATTGCAGTGAACAAGACCCATTCGAGGTGCTTGCTGAAAAGTTTGAACTGCAAGAGGCGGCAAATCAACTTCCCGGTGCTCCGGCTGATACGGGAAAACTGAGCGCGCTTGAAAGACACATAATTGGCGAGAAAATGTATACTGGAACGAGTGTTTTGGATGGAAGCTTTGCCGCGGTCGGTGCCCGTGACGGGCGAGCCTCGTCACAGCTAAACCTGTGGCCAGATAAAGACCTGTTCACTGACACCATGGCGGCTGGAGCTTATCAGGCTGAACGGATCCGCAACGGGAAGTCACTTATGGATAAGGACCTAGAGCGCGAGCTTAGGGCAGGGCGCGACTAAGCGCGCTTATCTTTGGGTGAGCCTAACGAGATGTGAGATGTAATGCTCGCGACTTGCGGCAGGACGCCCAGTGTATTGCTGTGAAAATCTTTGAAGGCTTCGAGTGAGGATACTTCAACGCGAAGTAGATACTCAACGGATCCGGTGATGTTGTGGCATTCGCGTACCTCTGGCGCTGCGATCATGGCGCGTTCGAAGGCCTTGGCATCTTTGCGTAAGTGCGCCGATAGCCCGACCATTACGAAGACTGTGACCGCGACGCCGAGTTTGCTGCGGTCAAGTATAGCGCGGTAGCCAGTGATGACGCCGGTTCGCTCAAGCTCCTGAACCCGCCGCAGTGACGCGGAAGGTGACAAGCCAACGCGGCGGGATAGGTCAGCATTGCTGATCCGTCCATCGGACTCAAGTTCATGCAATATATTGCGGTCAATTTGATCAAAATCACTCATTCATTGCGTATATAAGCGGTGTGGCACGCATAAAGCAAGAAAATAGATCAAAAAGGATCGTATGATTGCGTCAAACTGAAACTAGGGAGGCGATAATGCCAATTCAGGATCTTTCCGAATACGATATGTCGCCGGAGCGCGGCTATCTATGTCGTCATAATGCTGGCGCTGTGCAGCTGAGCGGCGACTTCGCTGTGGCCCGCGATGTTGCCATGCGCTTACCGGATTTTCTTCCAACGAACCGTGTTCGCCATCTCCTCACCAAGCATCTGCCTGATGGGGATATTGCCGCGCAGGTCGAAGACCTTTCCGATGCCGAAGCGCGCATGGCGATGGTCCACTATTCTTTCATGGTGCAATCCTATGTCTGGGGCGAATCAGAAGCGCCAACGGTCCTGCCGCGCAGTCTTGCGCAGCCAATGGTCGCGCTGGCCGATCGCCTAGGTCAGCAGCCATTGCTTCCCTACAGTGGTTATGTTCTCGACAATTGGACGATGATCGATCCTGACGGCCCGATTGATCTGTCGAATGTTGCGATGATTCAGAACTTTCTCGCTGGCCAAGACGAAGCATGGTTTGTGCTTGTGCATGTCGCAATTGAGGCACGTGCTGGACAGGCTTTGGCCGCGATGAAGCGCATTACAGAGGCGGTTGCCAATGATGACAGCGCAAGCGTTCAGGCTGAGCTTGAGGCGATGGCGACAGTCTGGGCCGACATAAATGCAATCTTCGATCGGATGCGAGAGCGGTGCGATCCTTACGTCTATTTTGAGCGTGTGCGCCCCTATATTCACGGCTGGAAAGATAATCCGGCCCTGCCGCAGGGTATCATCTATGAGGGCGTGGAGCGCTATCGGGGTGAGGCTCAAGCTTTCCGGGGGCAGACAGGATCGCAATCTTCAATTGTACCGGCGATGGATGCTTTGCTTTGCATTGGACACGCAGCGGATCCGTTGAAAGCCTATCTTGATCAATTGCACATCTATCGCCCGCCATCGCACCGCCGTTTCATTGATGACGTGCGCGCGACAAGCACCTTGCGTGGCTTTGTCAAAACGGTTGGACACGCGGGCCTCACCGATGCTTATAATACGATTGTGCAAGCTGTTTCAGATTTCCGCACCCGCCACTTGGAATACGCGGCGAGCTATATCAACAAGCAGCAACGCAACGCCTCTGGCAACGATACTGAAGTTGGGACAGGTGGCACGCCGTTTATGCGCTACCTGAAAAAGCACCGAGATGAGACAAAAGCGAATTTGATTTAGACGTATGCTTAATCCCGCGCTGGCTTAGTGGTGTTGGCGCGGGATTGAGCGGAGATATTCTACTTATTCGGTTGCGGTGTTGTGCGCAAATAAGGGCGAACTTCTGTATAACCCTTTGGGAACAGTTTATCAGCGTCTTCATTCGATACACTTGGCACGATGATGACGTCTTCGCCCTCTTGCCAGTTCACGGGCGTCGCGACTTTGAAATTATCGGTTAGCTGCATGCTGTCGATAAGGCGCAAAATCTCATCAAAGTTACGGCCAGCAGATGGCGGATAGATGATGGATGCGCGAATTTTTTTATTGGGATCAATCACATAGACGGCGCGAACGGTAACTTTTGCATCCGCATTTGGATGGATCATGTTGTAAAGCGTTGCGACCTTTTTTTCTGGGTCACCTATGATTGGGAAATCAACGACCGCGCCTTGCGTGTCTTCAATATCCTTGATCCATTTTTTGTGTTCGTCGACTGTATCAACCGAAATCACGATCGCTTTCGCGCCGCGATCGGCCAATTTGTCTTTCAGCTTTGCGGTATAGCCAAGCTCAGTTGTGCAAACGGGGGTAAAGTCAGCCGGGTGTGAAAAGAACACGGTCCAGTTGTCTCCGATCCAGTCATGGAACCGAATACGGCCCTCTGTTGTGTCAGCTTCGAAGTCTGGGGCGGTATCGCCGAGCAGCAGGCTCATGGAATTCTCCTGTCATGAGGCTTGATTTATGAGCTAAAAGTGGGACCTATGCCGAAACAATCCAACCCGTCTCGGCTGACTCGCAGGTTTAGTTTTCCTGCATCACACATCAGGAGCCCTTATGAAGCGTCTAATTCTCATGCGACATGCCAAGACTGAGCCTTGGGCTGAGGGCGTTGATGATCATGCGCGGGCTCTAACGCCAAGTGGCCATAAGGCTGCTGCTGCAATGGGGGCGACTTTAGCAGATGAGGGTTGGGTGCCAGAAAAAGTGCTGGTTTCAACTGCGCGCCGGACGCGGGAAACGTGGGCGCATCTATCGTTGGCATTTCCAGATGCAAAGCCAATGATTGAGGATGATCTATATTTGGCAGGCGAGCGCGGTATTTCTGATCTGATTAGCGATAATGATGGCGTTGAAACGCTTATGGTGCTTGGGCACAATCCTGGGCTTCATGATCTTGGGCTAACTCAAATTCGTGAGGCGGGTAGCAAGGATCATCAAGCGGCGATGCGACTGGCGGCGAAATTGCCCACCGGGGCAGCCGCTTTGTTTGAAGCTGATGAGCACGGCGCTTATCTGCCGATCCATTTCAAGCTTGTGAACTTCATTCGTCCCAAAGACGTCTTACCTGAGGGCTAGATATGCTAACGCCCCACCGAAGGGCGGGGCGTCTGGCAGATCCGGTAGACTAGCCTAGTGGGCTAGGCGGCGCTGCGACCGGCGACGGCGGCGAACCAGAAGGTGCGAGCGCTTGGAGGCAGACGCTGCTTGCATCAGGCTAGGGGGAACCTGATTATTGCCTTCTATAGATGTCGCCATAATGGCCGGGTTAATCTGAGCGCTTGGCGCGGTGACTTGGGAGGAAGTCGCTTGCATTGTTTTAGTCCTTCTTAAGTTGATCCCGGGTCTGCCGGGGCCGGGCGGGCCTTGTTGACCTCTGCTCGACGAATTAGAGATAGCATCGTACATATCGTTTTTCAATATCTAAATATCGTTTTTCGGTAATTAAAATTCACTCATATCGCGTGATGTGAGCTGTTTATTACGCCTTGCGAGATGCAGTTTTACAGCGATTTGAGCAATATTTTACGTCTTCCCAGACCTTTTCCCACTTCTTGCGCCACGAAAAAGGGCGTTCGCAGACGGGGCAGACCTTGCTTGGCAGGTCAGATTTCGCGATTCGCTTGCCATTTTTACGGGTCATGCGGTTTCCAGCGCGGCTCAAATTACAATGTATTTGCTGGTTGGCAGAATGACCATGCGCCATATTTCCGTTTGAAGATGGAGTAGAGACATTATGACTATCGCGATTATCGGGGCCGGCATGGCTGGGCTTTCGGCGGCACAAGCCCTTTCAGTAGCAGGAAAGACGGTTCGGCTGTTTGATAAGGGACGCGGCCCGGGTGGTCGTATGTCTACGCGCCGAGCCGAGACATCGCTTGGGCAAGTCCGATTCGATCATGGCGCTCAATTCATGACGCCAGAGTCAGAGGCGTTTAAGGGCGCGATAGATAAGTGGGTCGAGCTGGGAGCTGCGGCCCTTTGGTCGGGCACTTTTGTTAGCCACACGAATGAGGGTGGTTTCCAGGAAGACAAGAGTGACCGTTTTGTCGGCGTTCCGGGTATGAATGGTATCATCCGCAGCATGGCCTCTGATTTAGATGTCGAATGGGGAAGGCGGGTTGTTGACCTGTTCAGGACGGACGGTGTCTGGACGTTAAAATTTGAAGACGGCACGGCTGAAACTGGGTTTCAATCTGTCATCATCGCGGCTCCGCTAGAGCAGGCGCGCGACCTTTATGCTTTAGTTCAGGCTGATGGTGCCGCCACGCTCTTCCCGGAGACGGTGTCTGATCCGGCTTGGGCTTTGATGATTGCCTTCGATCAAGGCGTAGATGTGGCGTGGGATGCGGCGCGCTTTTCTGATGGTGCGATTTCGTGGCTGGCATGCAATCGATCAAAGCCTCAACGCGGAGAGCTTGAGACGTGGGTCGCGCACGCTTCACTAGAATGGTCACGTGACAATCTGGAGCGTGATAAGGCTGACGTCGCTGCAGACCTGGGCGCAGCCGTGCGAAAAATACTCGGCGTTGCTTCTCCAGTTTTCATGTCTGCGCATCGTTGGCGTTATTCACAGATAAATAATTCACCAGAGATTGGTTCAATGTGGTTGCCGGAATTAAGTATTGGCTTGTGCGGTGACTGGTGTTTGG
>JAQWGO010000002.1 GCA_029238175.1 Henriciella sp.
GGTGCTGGATGAACCGACCAATGATCTGGATATGCAAACGCTTGAATTGCTAGAGGATATGCTGGTCAATTTTGAAGGAACGCTCATTCTGGTGAGCCATGACCGGGCGTTTTTGGACGCGACCGTCACATCTTGTCTGGCGCCAATTGGCGACGGCAAATGGATTGAAACGGCTGGCGGCTGGACTGACGCCCAAGAACAGCTGAAAAGCATTCGAAGCAAAGGCGAAACGCAGGCGAAGCGCAAAAACACCAAAAGCGAGACCGAAAAACCAAAGGCCGCTACCAAACTGACATTCAAAGATAAGCATCGTCTTGAAGAGGTTGAAAAGCTGATCCCCAAGCTAACGGCTGAAATCGCCCAGCTGGAAACCAAGCTTAGCGACCCTGATCTGTTCACGAAAACACCTGATGAGTTCTCACGGGTGAATGATCGCCTTGTCGCCGCGCACGCGGAGCGCGATCAAGCCGAAGAAGACTGGCTAGAAATCGAAGCGAAGAAAGAGGCGCTAGAGGCGTAAGCCGCCCCTAAAACGCTTCCTTAACGCCCAGTGTGCATTTTACGGCAAACGCCTGTTTGTCGGGAGACGCCCCTATGCGCATTTTGTCTGCACTTGCTGCTATCGCCATGATTGCCAGTCCGGCCTTTGCCGAGCATCATTCCAAGGTCACGAAGGTCAACACCGTTCCCGCGGATACGCGTCTAGCGGGTCACGAGCCAGACACGTATCGTTTTGGCTATCCCTACAACTCGATGCGCGGGACGACACCGGGTCAATGCGAGCAAATGTGTAACCGCGATCAAAGCTGCGCGTCGTGGTCATACGTTCCTGCAACTTTTCAGATAGGGCCGCGCTGTGAGTTAAAGCGCAGCGTTGGATCGCAGAGCTATCGCCCCGGTGCCGTTTCTGGCATCGCGAAACAGTATCAGCCGCGCCCTCAATCAGCGCCGCGCACAGCCGTCACTCAGGCGGCACCAACGGTCACGCGCCGCGAAACATATCGACCTGCGCCGCAATCTGCGCCGCGTCCCGTGCGCAGCCAATCGGTGCGCTCTACTGCGCCAAAGCCGATGGCGGGGCTTTTAGGTGGACCAACGGTTATTACGACCGGACAAGGCGCAAATGGCCGCGTCATTCGCCCTTCCGGCGCAATGCCAGCGAATGCACCCAAGATCTATCCGTCGCCTGCACCGGCGCCCGCGCCAGTGGCAATGCCTGCGCCGCGGCCAACAATGACGACTATTCCAAACGCTGTGACGCGCCGCCCGGCGCCTGTCGCGAAGCCGCAGCCAGCGCCCGTTCAACCAACGCCGCGAGCGCCTGTTCCACAATTCGAAATGGTGCCAGAACAAGCGGCTGCCCCGGCACCTCGCCCAGCACCACAGCCAGCGCCTGTCGCCTCAGCCCCGGTTGAAGCAACGGCTCCAATGAGTTCCGGCGGTGTATCCATTGAACCAGCAGCGCCAATCCCGAACCGCCGCAAACCGTGGACGGAACGCAGCAATGGTGACCCTGACTATTCAGTCGGTGATAGTGGTTTCATTCCAGGTGATGAAGAAGCCACAGCTGGCCTGATCGACGGCCTGCCTGAAGCAGACGAAGAATAGACTTAACGCTTAGGCCCGTCGCGGCGTGGACCACGCGGTCTGTCGCCGCCGGGACGATCGCCCCTTGGGCGATCACCCTCAGGTTTTGCTCTAGGCGTACGACCTGTGCCGCTGCCTTTATAGCCGTTGCCTTGTCCCTTTGGACGGTCCTTGCGGTCTTCACGCGGCTCGCGATTAGGTTTGGCACCGCCGCGACCAACAAAACTGCGCCCTTTGGTAATCGGCTTACCTTCAGCGTCGCGAAGCCGGCGCGGCTTTTCTGGCAAGGATGCTGTGATCAAAGCCGCACGCTCTCTTGGGGTCAAAGCGCGCCATTGGCCTTCTGGCAGATCGCCCATTTCGAGAGGCCCAATCCGTAGGCGCACAAGGTCGGTAACTTTTAGACCAACAAGATCACACATCCGGCGGATTTGACGCTTGCGGCCTTCTTTCAGAACGAAACGAAGGGTTTGGTCTTCTTCGATCGTGACGTTGGCAGGTTTAAGCTTGCGCCCATCAAGACTGAGCCCGTTACGCAACAGCGTCAGTTTGCCATTGGTGATCTCACCCCGGACCGTCACAAGATACTCTTTGGAGAGTGTATGCTGAGGCCCGATAATCGCTTTCGCCAGCACCCCGTCCTCAGACAGCAGTAAAAGGCCGCGTGAATCTTGATCCAACCGCCCGAGCGGCGCCAAGCTGGCATCTTTCGCGGGGCCCGTCGTTCCGTCGGTTGCATTTGCAGTCTTCAACAGACGGACAGCTGGCGTCTGTCCCGCCTCAGGCTGTGCGGAGACATAATCGACAGGCTTGTTGAGAACCGCTGTAAACTTCTCTGCGATTGCAGTTTCAGCCTGCTCTGTCAGCGTGAGCGTTTGCATCGGCTCAATCTTGTGTCCGGGCTGCTCGATCGTGACGCCGTCAACTTCAACACCGCCTGCAGCAATCAGCGCTTCGGCTTCACGGCGCGAGCACAAGCCAAGCTCGGCCATCCACTTGTTGATCCGTACAGGCGCATTGCCTTTATAAGTGTGAAATATAGACATGAGCGCGGTTTGGCTCGGGATAGCATTCGCGTCAATGGGGATGATCCATAAGTCCAAGCCTCACAGATTCGAGAGCTTGCTTGATCACAGCAACGCAGTGCTTAAGTTGGCGATATGAAAATCAATGCTGACTTTACCAAACGCGCCCTTGTCCGCCCCGGCGATGTCGACTGGATCCCATCACCTATGGCAGGTGTTGAGCGTAAGATGCTGGACCGTATCGGCGAAGAAGTGGCGCGGGCGACATCTATTGTACGCTATGCTCCAAAATCCTATTTCGAAGAGCATACACATGGCGGCGGAGAAGAGTTTTTCGTTTTGGAAGGCATCTTCTCGGACCAGCATGGCGATTACCCTGCCGGAACCTATGTGCGCAATCCAATAGGGTCTAAACATCGTCCACACAGTGAGGATGGCTGCACAATCTTTGTTAAACTGCATCAGTTTGATGAGGCAGATACCGAGCAGAAAGCCATTGATACCACGAATGCGGATTTCCGACCCGGCGTGGTTCCGGGACTATCCGTTTTACCCCTGCATACGCATGGTACAGAAAGTTGCGCCCTCGTACGCTGGCAACCCGGTACACGTTTCAATACGCATAGGCATTGGGGCGGTGAGGAAATTCTTGTCCTTGAAGGCACATTTCAGGATGAGCATGGCGACTATCCAAAAGGCAGCTGGCTGCGCAGTCCGCACGGGTCTGAACATACGCCGTTTTCAGAAGAGGGTTGCCTGATCTACGTGAAAACGGGACACCTAGCCGACATCAAAGAAGCCAATTCGATTTATGGCAGCTAACGGGGCGCGCACATGGCACAGCATCAGGACAGTTATGGCCTAGAGCTATCCACCCAATCGGATACGGCAGCTGCGGCGTATCGCGATGGCATGCGCCTATACTTTACCGCGCAGCCGGGGGCTGAAGCGGCGTTCAAAACCGCCATTGCAGCCGATCCAGACTTTGCGTTGGCGCATCTATCCCTGTCGCGGGAGCATCATGTTCATGGCAATGGCAAAGCCGCGCGGGATACGCTGACTGCGGCAAATGCCTGCCCTGCACCAGAGACAAGCCGCGAGCAGCAACACCTCGCCATTATGACAACCATAATCAGCGGCCGCGGCGACGATGCCTTTACGGCGGCAAAAGCCCATTTGGCTGATTATCCGCGCGATGCTTTGATTACCTCAACCTGCATTGGCGTGTTCAGCCTGATCGGGTTTAGCGGACGACCGGGACGCGAGGCTGAAAACCTTGCAATGTCGTCCCTGCTTGCGCCGCATTATGGCGATGATCCATGGTTCCTCTCCAACCATGCTTTTGCGCAGATGGAGGCCGGGCAACTCAACCAAGCTGAAACCAGCATTGAGGCTTCGCTAAAAGGCAACCCGAAAGACGCAAACGCCGCCCATCACCGCGCCCACCTGTATTACGAGATGGGGGAAACGAAAGCGGGTTATGCATTCCTAACCGAATGGCTCAGCACGTATGACCGTCATGGCATTATGCATTGCCATAATTCATGGCACGCAGCTCTCGGCGCGATGGCGCTTGGTGATGTGGATGAGATGTGGCGGATTGTCGATCAAGACGTCGACCCAGCGAATGGGCACGGCCCGCCGCTAAATGTGATGACCGATTTGGCGTCGATCCTATTTCGCGCGCAGCAGGTTGGGATAGAGGTGTCAGAAACCCGCTGGGCCCGTGTGAGCGATTATGCCAACCAATGGTTCCCAAAACCGCGCCTTGGCTTTGCAGACGTCCACTCCGCGCTTGTGCATGCTTTTGCTGGGCGGGGTGAAGCGTTGAATAATATTATTTCGGATGCAAATGGCCCTGTCGCTGACCTTGTAGCGACCATAGGCGAAGCGTTCAAAGCGATGGCGGCGCAGGATTGGGCCGCTGCTGAAGCCTATTTGCTGCCAGCCCTGCCAGACCATGCCCGTTTAGGCGGCAGCCGCGCGCAACGTGATCTGATCGAGCACGCCATGTCCGGCGTTTTGATGAAACAGGGTAAGGCTGAACAGGCTCAGCTATTGCTGGCTGCGCGGCGTCCGGTCCTCACGAGCGCTTAGAGCACTTACTTATTGTCTTGAGCGGTCTCTTTGACCTTCTCACCGACTTTTTCGACATCTTTGCCAATGCCTTCAATTGTGTTGCAAGCCACTAAAAGTGGTAGCGCGATAAGGGCCGCAATAAGAGCTTTCATATCAATCTCCATGTGATGTGAGGAATATGAAGCCTATTAGAGTAGTCGGCAACCTTAGTCTGGGCACTTTGGCAAGTGCGCTTCATCTTTGCGCTTCACCGGATCCACAGAACAAGGGCGCGTGACAAGGACAGAAGGCTGTATCGGTGACGGTGATGTCACCCGCGTTTGGGTGACCATTTCGCGTTCATCGGGATCGATAAATTCTTCATTGATCTCATCCGCAAGCTGAACAACACCGTCGCCAACCGCGCGCACCATACGCCCTGTCGAGCAGGCACTCACAAGTGCGAAACAAATCAGTGCGGGGACAAGAATTAAGCGCTTCATGGAAACCTGGTTCCAGAAAGGCGTTAATTTTCCGGGAAGCAGGCAGATTTCACGGCGAAATCCTGCGCGCCGCTATTCCCCTTCATGGCGACTCCCTGCTAAAGGGCGACGCAGATAAAGCCCATACTCATTGGAGCGACCATGAAAACCGCTGTAATCGTCTTTCCCGGCTCCAATTGCGACCGCGATGCGCAAGTCGCCCTTCGCCAAGTGACTGGCACTGAACCTGAAATGGTATGGCACAAGGACGGAACAATTCCTGAGGGCACAGACCTGGTTATGGTTCCCGGCGGCTTCTCATATGGCGACGCGCTGCGCTGCGGCGCGATTGCAGCCAACTCGCCCGTGATTAGCCAGTTGCATGAACATGCCGCACGCGGCGGCTATATCCTTGGCGTATGTAACGGGTTTCAAGTTCTGTGTGAGACGGGGCTACTTCCCGGCGCACTGATCCGCAATGCGTCACTAAACTTCGTATGCAAGCCGCAAGCATTGAAAATCGACAGCGCGAACTCTGCGTTCACCAGTGCTTATGCTGGCCAAGATGAGATCATCATCCCCGTCGCGCACCATGACGGAAACTATGTTGCAGATGAAGACGTCCTCGACCGTATCGAGAGTGAAGGCCGTGTGGCATTCCGCTATGCTGGTAACCCAAATGGTTCTGCCCGCGACATTGCTGGCGTGATCAGTGAAAATGGGCGTGTCATGGGCATGATGCCCCATCCAGAACGCGCGATTGGTGGTCATGAGAATGGCACAGATGGTCTGGGCGTCTTTGAAAGCCTCGTGGGAGCGATCTAATGGCACGTAAACGACTTATGTATATCGAGCTGAATACCGGTTATGATGGCGATGGCCCGGCATGGATCAGCCGCGTCACTTACAGTAAATCTGAAAAAAGCTTCCGCTTCCATGGCCGCCTTTTGCAGCATGCCACACTGGCCGAACGCGAAGATCATGGCTGGGATGAAGGCAACTTCTTCGACTTCAACACGGGCAAAGCCTATTGGGCATCAGGCGTCAAAAAAGACGGCACAGACCGCCTGATCCCAGGCGCTGGTGAACTTCGCATCGACGAGGATGTGAAGGAAGAATACGCAAAACTGATTGGTGCGAAATGACCGATAAAACCGCTATCATCGCCGCCATGCAGGCGACACAGACCTCTGCTGATGCTGCCCAGCATGGCATTAATGCAGAGGAATGGGACCGTCTCGTCACCCGCCTTGGCCGTGATCCGAATCTTGTTGAAACCGGAATTTATAGCGTGATGTGGTCAGAGCATTGCTCTTACAAATCCTCGCGCCGTCATCTGTCGAAATTCCCAACCAAGAATGACCGCGTCATTCAGGGCCCGGGCGAGAATGCGGGCGTTATCGATATTGGCGACGGACAGGCCGCCATCTTCAAGATGGAAAGCCACAACCACCCGTCATATATCGAGCCTTATCAAGGTGCTGCCACTGGCGTGGGCGGTATTCTGCGCGATGTCTTCACGATGGGCGCGCGCCCGATTGCACTGGTCAATGCCCTACGCTTTGGCGATCCTAGCCACCCTAAGACACGTAGCCTCGTTGCGGGCGTGGTTGCGGGCATTGGCGGCTATGGCAATTGTGTTGGCGTGCCAACTGTCGCAGGCGAGACGCAGTTCGACAAAGGCTATAATGGCAATATCCTCGTCAATGCGATGGCCGTTGGCCTCGCCGATCAGGATAAGATTTTCTATGCCCGCGGCGCAACGCCCGGCAACCCGATCTTCTATGTCGGCTCTAAAACAGGTCGCGACGGTATTCACGGCGCAACAATGGCCTCAGCCGAGTTCAGCGAAGGTGAAGAAGATAACCGCCCAACTGTTCAGGTCGGCGATCCATTCACTGAAAAGCTGCTGATCGAAGCCTGCCTTGAACTCATGGCGACAGACGCCATCCAAGCCATTCAGGATATGGGGGCCGCTGGCCTAACCTCGTCATCCGTCGAAATGGCCGATAGCGGCGGCGAGAATGGCGAAGGCATCGGCGTGCGCATGGACCTTGATAAAGTCCCGCAGCGCGAAACCGGTATGACCGCCTACGAGATTATGCTGTCAGAGAGCCAAGAGCGTATGCTGATGGTTCTCTACCCCGACAAAATCGATCTCGCGAAGAAGATTTTCGACAAATATGACCTCGATGCCGAAGTCATTGGCGAGACAACTGATACGGGCAACCTGACCCTGCTACAGCATGGGGCTGTCGTCTGTGACATCCCTGTCGCGCCGCTGGCCGAGGACGCGCCAAACTATGACCGCCCATGGGTAGAGCCGCCAAAGCGCGCGCCGCTGGATATCTCTAAATATCCTGAACCGGAAGATTATGGCGAAGTGCTGCTAAAGCTGATGTCCTGTCCGGACATGGCATCCAAACGCTGGATTTGGGAACAGTATGACCGCCATGTGATGGGCGACACTGTCGATAGCTCACAAAGCATGGGCGACGCCGCAATTGTCCGCATCCACGGCACAAACAAAGCGCTGGCGATCACGTCTGATTGTAACCCGCACTATGTTGCGGCCGACCCGTATGAAGGCGGCAAGCAAGCGGTGGCAGAGGCTTACCGCAACCTATCTGCGGTGGGTGCAAAACCGATTGCGATCACCGATAACCTGAATTTCGGCAACCCGGAAAAGCCCGATACAATGGGCTATATCGTCAAAGCGATTGAAGGCATGGCCGAGGCGTGCCGCGTCCTCGATTTCCCTGTCGTGTCCGGCAATGTCAGCCTGTATAACGAAACCGACGGTATCTCAATTCCGCCCACCCCCGTCGTTGGCGGCGTTGGCCTGATTGAAGATGTGACCAAGATTGCGACGCTTAAGGGTGCACAGCCTGGGGATATGTTGATCCTTATCGGTGAAACCAAAGGCCATATGGGCGCATCACTTTATGCCCGCGAGATACTTGGACTTGAAGGTGAAGACGCTGGCCCGCCGCCGCCCGTCGATCTTGAGCTTGAGAAACGGAATGCGGATTTCGTCCGTTCACTGGTAGAACAAGGTCTGGTCAACGCTGTGCATGATGTCAGCGAAGGCGGCATTGCCTGCGCCGCGGCAGAGATGGCGTTAGCGAGTGGAGTTGGCGTCTACTTCGATCAAATCGCAGCCCAAGTTTCGATAGCTGACCTCGAAACAGCTGGAACAGGTCAAGAAGCAATTTGGGGCGAAGATTCTGGACGATACTTGGTTGCGGTGAGTACGGAACAAACAAGCGAATGGCCCATAATGGTTGGCTCTTCACCTTTGCTAGAAGCAACAACATCAATAGGTCGATTTCAAGGTGACAGAATTGAAATCATCCGCGGTGCTGGCGATACTCATCCAATTGTAAACCTCCCCCTCGCCCGCCTCCGCGAGGCGCATGAAGGCTGGTTACCGAACTATATGAGCAGTGTGGAATAGTCGCTAAGCGCTACTCCCCGGCCATATTATCGATCTTATCCAGTTGCGCATCAGCGGCCGCGGCGATCATCACGACCGTTTCGACGGACTTCAAGAACCAGTCCTGATCGACTTTATCAAAGTCATCGCTTGGCTTGTGGTAATCTGGGTGGTCTTCCACACCTAAATAGAGGTGCGGGACACCCGCGCGAAAGAAGACCGCGTGATCTGACAGCAACGTCCAGTCATCGCGGCCATCGCCAGTGTCATAACCCATTTTCAGTTCAACCGGGGCATCTTTTGCTACGGCCTCAATCATCGGAATCAAATCCGGCGTGATCGACGCACCAGACGCCCACAGGATGCCATTATCGCCGCGTGAAATCATATCTAAGTTCAGATTGAACGCGATTTTCTCAACCGGCAAAGGCGGGTTCTTGATAAACTCTCTGGCGCCGCCTAAGCCATCTTCCTCTGCATCGAATGCCGCAAATCCGATATCATGCTTGGGCGGGTTCTTCGCGAAATATTCGGCAACGGCCAGCATCGCGGCAACACCAGAAGCATTGTCATCCATGCCGTTATAAATCTCACCCTCGCGAACACCAAGATGATCATAATGGGCCGAGACGATCATCGTAATGTCGCTATCGCCGCTGCCTTCGAGATAGCCAATAATATTCGTGCCGGGTTTGTTTGGTGTTGCGGCTTCACCCGTTTCAGGATCAACGAACGGACCGTACAGGAACGGCTTTTCATATCCCGGCCCATCCGGCAGAACGCCAATTTTTTCCATACGTTCAATGATAAGGGCGCGCGCTGCGGCGCTGCCTTCTGATCCGGCTTTGCGGCCCTCCAGCTCATCCGCGCTCATGGCCTTGGCGAGACCAAGCGTCGGGCCAGACTTAAAACGTTCAGGCTTATAGGCTTTGTCGCCGCCGCCACACGCAGTCAGGCCAAACAGTAATGCGCCGCAAAAGGCTGCTCCAACTCCAAAACGCATCTTAAATCTCCCAGCATCAAGTCCAGCAGTGTTGCCAGCCTTGATGCCGTTTGACCACTCTAAATCGTCGGTGAAAAGCTCAACCCGTCACAAGAACTAATCCGCACTACCCCATCAGGAAATCGCGTTTGCCGAGACCCAGTCCCGCTTGACGCAAAAGGGCATACGCAATCGACGCGTGAAAATGCATGTTAGGCAGAATGAACGTCGACAAATACTGACGCCCTTCCCAATTCACCGTCATCGGGCCAAGCGGAATTTCAAGCTCAACCCGAGCATTGGCATCGATCGCCGCGTCATCAATCGCTTGCACATACGCATTCACTTTATCAAGGCGCTCGATTAGTGCATCAAATGTGGTTTCTGTGTCTGGGAAGCTTGGCATATCCAGCTGCGCAAGGCGGGCTGCGCCCCGCGCGACCGTATCAGATGCCAGTTGTATCTGACGCGTTAGAGTCCCCATGTTTGGATAGAGGCGTAAATCCAACAGCGCGCTCTCATCAATCTCTAGTTCAGCCGCATAGGCCTTTGCTTTTGTGAGATTGCTTTTTAGCGCTGTCGTCGTTTGCGCTGTGCTGGTTTTCACCAAGTATGAAACAGTATCGGTCATTCAAATTTTCCCATCTAGATTGACCGGTGTTAGGTGGGGTTACAGCGCCTGATGCGCCATAGGCAAAAATATTTAATCCAGTTTTGCAGTGCCTGCGTAAAGACAATCAGAGCGACAATTCCTCCCAGACGCTCACGCCGCATCGACACGTTTGAGACGTTTCCTCCCCCTTAGGTTTCACCCCAGTCGATGCGGCATTTTTTTAAAACTTAGTCACGCTCAGGCACGATATGTTCTTCGGCCATATATTCTTTTGAGCTCATTTCATGCAGGCGGCTCACGGTTCGGTCGAACTCGAATATGCCTGCGCCCTCTGGCACAAGCGCATCCGTTTCCGCAGCTGCGCTAGCGATGAGTTTCACCTTCGCCTCGTAAAACGTATCAATCAGCGTGATGAAACGGGTCGCCTCATTTTTCAGCGCTTTTGAGAAAATTGGAATCTCATCCAATAAGACAGTATGAAATGTTGCCGCGATTGTGCGGTAATCTTCTGAGCCAAGCGGCCGTGCGCAAAGCTCATCAAAAGTGAACCGGGCCACCCCGGCGGCTTCACGTTCGACTTTCAGCTTACGGCCCCGTACGGTCAGTTCACAGCTTTGCGGTTCTGCGCCAAGCGTCAATCGATCGAAGGCGTGATCCAGCGCTGATTTGCCCTCAGGCCCGGCATACCAAACTGGCGCCTCGGTCAATCGCTCTAGCCGATAATCCCGCTCAGAGGCGAGTTCAAACACTTCGCATTGCTGTTTCAGCACTTCGATAAAGGGCAGAAACAGATGCCGGTTCAGACCATGTTTATATAATTCATCCGGATGACGGTTAGATGTTGCCACCACCGTGACCCCGCGCTTGAACAGCTCATCAAACAGGCCAGCCAAAATCATCGCATCCGCGATTTGCGTAACCTGAAACTCATCAAAGCAAATAAGCCTCGCCTCAGACGCGAACTGTTTCGCCACAGGGAAGATCGGGTTTGAAACATCTCGCCGTTTACGTGCATCATTCAGGCGGTCCTGAACCCTGCCCATAAACTCATGGAAATGTACCCGCATGGCAGGCACAGGCGACTGGGCACAAAATAGGTCCATCAGCATGGATTTACCGCGCCCCACCCCGCCCCACATGTAAAGGCCTTGCACGGGTTTTGGCTTTGAGAACCATCCGCCCTTGCCTCCGGTTTTGAGGCGATCCAAAACGCTATCTAGCCGGATTGCCGCATCAACTTGCGCCGGGTCGCTATTCAGCGTTCCGTTTGCAATTCGTTCTGACAGGATACGAGAGACTGGTCCCAAGGATCAGCCTCCACCAAGTGCATTGGCAACAGCAGTGGAAAAGTTTGAAAGCGCGCCTGGCACAAGAACGATTGTCGCCAAAATACCAGCCAGCGCGCCGCCCAAATGTGCTTCATGCCCAATCGAATTATTTGGTCGCTGCGCAAGGATGGCGCTGACGACTAAGAACAGCAGGCCCAGCACGACAGCAGGCATAAAGAATGGGATCGGGAAGATCATCAACGGCTCAAACGGGCGGAACAGAATAAATGCCATAACGATGCCTGACGTCGCCCCGGAGGCCCCCAGAGCGCGATAAGAATACGCCTTCTTATTCTCTAACAAAGACCATGCATTTCCGCCCAAAAGGGCCGCAAAATAGATGATCAAATAATTCATCGTCCCGACAACTTGCTCAACAAATCCGCCAAAATTGAACAGGACATACATGTTGACAAAAAGGTGCAGGAAGCCGCCATGCAGAAAGCCACTGGTGAGCATGCGGTGCCACTGCTTGCCCTCTAAAATTGGCCCAACATGGAAAAGATTTTTCTCCATGAAGTCGCGGTTTGCAAGCGCATAAAGGCTGGCAATAATATTCGCGGCAATCAGAAGCGCGGTAACGGGGATTAGAGATAATTGATCCATACTCTGCACCTACCGCATCAACGCGCGCAGTGCATCCCGTTTTATGACTTAAACCAGAACGTCATAAAGATCGGGCCGGCGGTCGCGAAAGAACCCCCACGCCGCGCGGTCACGGTCAATCTCATCCAAGTCAAAGGTTGCGGTAATCACGCCCTCTTCTGTGCGATCCAAATCTGTCTCAATTTCACCTGTATGGTCGGTGATGAAACTGGTGCCATAAAAGACTTGGCCATCCTCATCGCCCACCCGGTTCGCGGCGATCACCGGAATAACATTACTCACTGCATGGCCTTGCATCGCACGTCGCCAGCGCGCCGCCGTGTCAAGGTCGCCATCTTGAGGCTCAGCGCCAATTGCGGTTGGGTACAGCAATAGATCCGCGCCCATTAAGGCCATTGCGCGGGCTGCCTCGGGAAACCACTGGTCCCAGCAGATGCCAACGCCAATATTGCCCTTCAACGTTTCCCAGACCCGAAACCCTGTATTGCCGGGCCGGAAATAGTACTTTTCTTGGTAGCCCGGGCCATCTGGGATGTGGCTTTTGCGATAGACGCCCAAAAGCGTACCGTCCGCATCAACCATAACGACTGAATTATAATATTCAGGACCATCTTTTTCAAAAATCGAAACCGGGATGACCACGCCTAACTCAGCAGCGATATCCTGCATGGCCAGCACGGCTGGATGCTCAGCCCAAGGGTATGCCGTTTCGAAAAAATGCTCTTCCTGCGTCTTGCAAAAATAATGATCGCTGAAGAGTTCAGATGGCAGCACAATATCAGCGCCCGTTGCAGCCGCCTCACGCACTCGTTCAGAAACCCGCGCGATATTCGTCGCCATATCGCCTTTAACAAAGGACATTTGCAGCGCAGACACTGAAATTGTACGAGCCATGACAGCCTCCTAAATCTTTGGGACCTGTTGTGTCATACAGTGGAACGACCCACCACCAGTTAAGATTGCATTCGCCTTTTGCGGTACGATCTTATAACCCGGCATAGCCGCCTCAAAGGCCGCAACCGCTTTTGGTCCATATCTATCTTCATAGACGGGCAGAAAAACATGCTTGTTAGAGATCAAGAAATTCATGTGGCTTGCTGGGATCGGGTGACCATCTGCATCCTCTAACCGCCCAGGCGATGGAATAAGCACGGGTGTGATACCCGCATCACGCAGATCGGCCTCAATCGTTTTATAGATTTGCGCGTTAGGATCATCCGCGCCGCTAGCTGTCTGACAGAGCGCCATGCCGGGTGCGATGAAGCGAGCGATATTGTCCACATGTCCATCAGTATGATCGTTTAACAGACCATCCCCCAACCAAATGACTTGCGACACACCAAAGGCCGCTTTCAATGCCGCCTCCGCAGACGCTTCAGTCCATCCAGAATTACGGTTAGGGTTCAGCACACACTGCCGCGTTGTCAGCAAACGCCCATCGTCGTCCAGATCAATCGCGCCGCCCTCTAAAATAAAGTCATGGCTAACGAATTTCGTTTGCTCAACGCCCGCGATTGCCCCGCTCGTCATCGTATCACCGGACATGACAAACTTGCCGCCCCAGCCGTTAAACTTAAAGCCTAGCGCGCAAGGTTGCTCGTTTTGAATGGCAAAGATCGGCCCGGTATCGCGCAGCCAGATATCGCCGCTGGGCAGCGTATGAAGGCTAATCTGCCCGGCCTGTATCTCAGCTTCAAACGCAAAGAACGCACTGCCATAGGCCTCCCGCGAACCACAAGCAACCTTAACGGGCACGACTTGGCAAAGCGCTTTTAGAAAGACTGAAATCTGGTCGCGCGCCGCTTGAAATGGCGATCCCCACTCAGCGAGCAAATGCGGCCAACCCGCCCAAACAGCGGCATGCGGTGCCCATTCGGGCGAGATAGAAATAGTGTTATTCTTCATGCCCGCCCAATGCCACAGCTTTATAGAAATCACAAAGAAAAAGGGCGGCACAAAAGCACCGCCCTCTTAAACTAAAATCAAGATTGAAGTCTAGAATTCGTACTTGATGCCGAACTGCATCTGCCAAACAGACTGGCTCAGAACTTCTTTATTATCAATTCTGCCTGGTGATTGAAGGTTAAAGTACTCGTACTGACCATTGACGATACGAGCTGATACAACAGCACGCTCATACTCGTAGCGCGTACGCTCAATACGACCCCAATCATCATTCAAGAGATTTCCAAGGTTTTCGATATCCCAGAATACGCTGACCTTGTGGCCCTCATACCCTACAGGAAGTTCCTGCTGAAGGCGAAGATCAACAATTGTCGACCAACGAGAGTTATCTCCATTACGATCTGCAATTCCACCGCGGTACTGAGATAGCTCAGAGTTGTTGATGTAATCGAAGAATGCTTGTTGGTCTGCTGCATCGCCACCAAATGATGTTGGCGCGAATAGCGGATCGCTTGCACCGTTTGGTACGTATAGAAGGTGACCAGCATCATCAACGCGGCTCTCACGAGCACAACGACCGCCGCCTACGTCAAACACACATGCGTTGTTCTCGCTGAATGTATAGCTGTAAGGCTGGCCAGAACGACGTGTCGCGAAGAGCGATGCACGCGTGCCATAGCCTTCAAGAAACTCTTTTTCCCAAGCAACGCGCATTTTGAACTGATGCTCAACTTGGTAATTAGATGTTCCGATACGTGGGTTTTGGAAGTCATAACGAGCTGAGTCAGAGTAGTTAGAGCTCGCCGTTGATGACGTACCACCGCCGATGTCGTTCACGTCAGCATAAGTATAGCTTGTGAACAAATCGATGTCACCGAAATCAGTTTCCCAATCCTGCTTCGCAGAGAATGCGAACAGAAGCGAGTTGCCTTTATCGACACTTCCAACAGCCAAAGCTTCTGGGAAGCTACAATCATAAACACCGCGGCCGTCAGGCGCGACATCTACTGGGTCCGCGCAACTTGCATTATACCAGTAAGGCGTATTCTCGAGTTTGTTGTAAAGTACGTCAGCAGACAGCAACCAGTCATCACCAAGATATGGGATGTCAGTATTCACCGCGACACCAAGGTTTGCTTTCCAAGTTGTCGGAATTTCAAACGTATTGTCGAGAGCGTTTACAGAACCATCTGGCGAGATGCTTGAAAGAGCATCAAGCTGAGCCTGTGGGATGTACTGACCGAAGGTTGCGTCTGGTGCGAAAGGAACGTTGATTGTTCCGAAAGCAGAGACGTCATCGTTGATAACACCATCGTTAGAGTAGCTGTTTGATATCCAAACGCCCGGTGAACCACCAGAGAAGCGGCCAATACCACCACGTACCGTGATATCATCAGTAGCCGTCCAATCAAATGACAAGCGTGGCAGAAGAACATTCAAGCCATCGATATCATTTGTGTTGGAGTAACCGTAACGGCCCAAGAAATTGGCATTCGGACGAATTTCGCCTTCTGATTCATAGAAATCATAACGAAGACCGAAATCCACCGTCAGGTCAGGACGAACGTCCCATGTGTCCTGAACGTAAAGAGCGTTGTAATTATAACCCCAGATCGCCCGCAGATCGTTTTCGTTATTCGTGACCGCGTTATCGTACAGCAGTCCACTTGCGACGCCTGCCTCTAGATCAGCAATACTATCGAACCGGTACGTACCTTCAGAGTTCTGAGCGAACAGGTTGTTCACATCAACTTCTTCACGTTCGTAGCCCGCTTTGAAGGTGTGATCACCCCAAATGTACTCGGCTTTCGCTTTGAAGTTCATGAATTCTTGACCAAGCTCGTTAC
This sequence comes from Henriciella sp., assembly GCA_029238175.1. Lineage (GTDB taxonomy): Bacteria > Pseudomonadota > Alphaproteobacteria > Caulobacterales > Hyphomonadaceae > Henriciella. The sequence continues at coordinate 15,870 of JAQWGO010000002.1, forward strand.
CATGACGGAAACGATCCGGTCCAAAAGCAATGACTTCATCATCGCCTGTGCCTTCAATGCCATCGGCGCCCGGCGTATTCACAGAACCAAGGAAGAATTCAGCACCGTTCAAGCTGTTCTGACCAGTCAGCTGATCGGTGAACGCTAGCTTTACTTCGGTAGAGAAATTCGGGGTCCAGTTTGAGAAAAGGTGCCCGATATAGGCTTCAACTGTCTCAGAACGCTCATACCATGAAGATGAAAACGCAACGTCAGCACCCTGCAGGAAGTTGTTACCATTTTGCTCACGGATACTAGACCCTTCGGTCTTAATGTATGTGAACTTGGCACGGTGATCTGCGTTGATGTTCCAGTCGATGTTACCGAGTAGTTTTTCATCTTCAACTGGAGACTTGCTAAAGCCACCGACGTCAAAACCCCAATTATCAAGAACAGCTTGTCTAACACGATCTGCGTCCGCTTGCGTCACGCCGATTGTGTTGAGAGCTCCTGTACCGATGATACCAGTTTGAACTGGCGCTGTTTCTTCAAATTTGTCGTAAGACGCAAAGAAGAAGAGCTTGTCTTTAATGATCGGTCCACCGAGTGTGAAACCGTAAGTTTCTTCATCAAATGTCAGATTAAACTCATCGTCGCCGTTTTTGTCGCCGCCAAGATCATCATTTGTTGTGAAGTAAAAAGCAGAACCGTGAAGTTCATTCGTACCTGACTTAGTCACGGCGTTGATTGTACCGCCAGTGAAGCCGTTGAATTCAACGTCAAAAGGAGCAGATTCGATAGAGAGCGATTCAATTGCATCATAAGAGATCGGTGAACGCTGCGTCGGGAAGCCGTTAGCGTTAAGACCAAAACGATCGTTTAGAGCAACACCATCGATTGTCAGTGAGTTGAAACGGTTATTGGCGCCAGCGATAGACAGCTCTTTCGCGCCGCCAGACTGGACGTTAACGCTTGCAAATGGATCAAGCTCGGCCGCGTCAGTGATATCGCGGTCGATAGATGCAACCGTATTCAGAGCTTCGACACCCAAGCTTGTGCTCAAACCTTCGCTAGCAAAACCGGCTTGCGCGCGTGATGCAGTCACAACTACGGTGTCCATTGTGCGCGCGCCAGAAACGGTCACTGCAAATGGGTAGGTCTGGTCAAGGCTGATGTAAATGTCAGTAACTTCGACCGGAGCAAAATCGCCACCGCTAATCGCAACGGTGTAAGGACCGCCAACACGAAGGCCACGTGCTGAGAACAGGCCGCTATCTGTGGTCGTCGCAGTCGACACCGTACCAGAAGGTGTGTGCGTGATAACTGCCGTTGCACCTGAGACTGGCGCGCCAGCTTCAGTTGTGACTTCACCACGAATGCTAGAAGTTGTAACCTGAGCTTCGGCTGGCGCAACAATTGCTGCGGTCATAATCGAAGCTGCGGCGACACCGGATAAAAGTTTCCAGTTGGACATGAGTAATCCCCTCAAATTGCCACTAAAGCAGCCGGGGCAACATCACCCCAATTTACGCTACTGTGGCTGCCCTTA
>JAQWGO010000150.1 GCA_029238175.1 Henriciella sp.
GATGAGGGCAAGCGCGCGCCAGACCATGAAAAACACGAGGCCGCCAACGATCCCCATATGGAGACCTGAAATGGCGAGTAGATGCGCTAACCCAGATCCACGAAGAGCCTCCTGATCACGTGCATCCATAAAGCTTCGATCGCCAGAGGTCAGCGCGGCAGCAAAGCCCCCTGCTCGTTCACAAGCAACGCCGTTAACATAATGGGCCTACGAGCGCCTTTGCTTTGCGACCCACAAATTAAACTGATCTAACTTCTTGGTTGGCTGCCCAAGCGTTCCCCCACGGCAGCGCCCTTGGACGTATCCAACACCTGACAACCGTTCATACCAAGCTTGGCGATCAAAGGCATAATCGTTGCGCAAAACAGGTCCGGGCGGCGGGCGAACAACGGCCCAACATCGAACAAACCGCCCTGCCTCTACCTTGAGGTTTGTCATGTGCGTGAGGCGGATATGGCGCGGCGTCTTAGCGCTGCCGACGCCATCAATCGCATGAACGAGTAATCTCAGCCGGACGCCGCGCTTTGCCGGCTGAACATCTTCAACCCACCCCTCTAGCATTACGGGCCCAATCGGCTGCTCGACCACAGAATGCGTTGATCGAAGTGTCGCAAACTTTCCAGACAACGCGCCGCTAGCAATTCCTAAGCCCGTCACCGAAATTATGAAGAGAATTGCGCTGGCACCTCGGCTGCGGCACCACGTAAATAATGCCAACATAACCGTAAAAACGGCGACGATTGTCACAAGAGGTGGCTCATTCCACACCGAGAAATACCATGCCGACCCAATCAGCATGGAGAGCGCGAAAACGAGCGGATATCGCCCAGCTGCGTTGAAACGCTGAAGGACCTGAAGAAATTGCGTGTGCAGCGCGCCCCGCCCCTTGCGAAAAGACGTGTGAACGTGTTCATGCACGCTAATCCCATCACGTTGCACGTTTGAAGGCTCAAGACCTAGTAAATGACGATTGTTACCCGTTTCGCACCCTCACCGACTGGCATGCTCCACATTGGCGGCGCACGCACTGCACTATTCAATGCGCTTCTTGCCAAAAGGCACAAGGGGACATTTTTGCTTCGGGTCGAAGATACCGACAAAGCCCGCTCAACAGAGGAAGCTGCACAAGCAATTCTGGAAGGTTTAGGCTGGTTGGGGCTAACGCCGGACGAAGCACCAACGTTTCAAAGTGAAAACGCCGAACGGCACGTTGAGTGTGCACTTGAAATGATCGAGCGCGGCAAAGCTTTCAAATGCTATGCGACGCCAGAAGAGCTGCAGGCACGGCGAGATGCAGGAGAGGCAAAGCGAGCCGAAGCAAAAGCCGATGGTTTGAGCGATGATGCGAAAGCGTCTCTCTTGGCCGAGGCAAATGCATTGCTCGCGCCCTACCGTTCACCTTGGCGAGACGGCGCTGCAGCCCCTCGAACTGATGCACCGTTCACGGTACGACTACGGGCGCCGGACGACGGTCAAATTACTGTGAACGATGGCGTACAGGGCGAAGTTTCAATTCAGACGCGCGAAATCGACGATCTAATCCTGCTGCGCGCTGACGGAACGCCGACGTATATGCTCGCGGTTGTTGTTGATGACCACGATATGGGTGTGACCCACGTCCTTCGCGGGGATGACCACTTCCGAAACACCTATCGCCAAATACCGATCTACCAAGCCATGGAGTGGGAACTACCCGAATTTGCTCACGTGCCGCTGATCCACGGTCAGGATGGCGCGAAGCTTTCCAAACGACACGGCGCGCTCTCAACGCTCGCCTATCGGGACATGGGCTATCTGCCAGAAGCGATGAATGCCTATTTATTGCGCCTTGGCTGGAGCCATGGTGACCAAGAGATTTTTTCGATGGACGAAGCGACAGAAGTGTTCGACATTTCAGGCTTGAACAAAGCGCCAGCTCGCTTGGATTTGGAAAAGCTTGGCGATGTGAATGCACACTTCATGCGCGCTGCCAGCCATGAGCGTCTAAAAGCGCTGTTACTGCCAGAAATTGCAAAGCTAACTGACGTTACGGATGCGCTTGAATCCCGTCTTGATTCGGCTCTTCCAACACTCAAAGAACGCGGAACAACGCTCCTCGAAATGGCCGAAGCTTGCCGCTTCCTTTGGGATAGCAACGCCGATAATCTCAACAAGAAAGCACGCAAAGCTCTTTCTGGTGACAAGCTCACGATTCTATCAGATTTGCGTGAAGCCCTAGACCAATCTGAAAGTTTGGGTATTGAAGCGGTGGAAGCCATTATAGATTCGTATTGTGCAGCGCACACACTATCTATGGGACAGGTTGGGCCGCCGCTTAGAGCGGCTCTAACTGGTGGATTACCCGCACCAGACCTCGCGCCGGTCATTGCATGGCTCGGCCGCGATGAGGTTCTAGCGCGAATTGACAGACATTTGCCAGCGTGAGCTGGCGGCAAGAAACACGAATGCAAGAGGGCTGACATGATAAACAAGACGAAACAAACCGGTACAGCGACACTGACCGTCAACGGAAAGACCGTCGAACTCCCAGTATATAGCGGCACATCAGGACCAGACGTTATCGATGTGAAGCGTCTTTACGCTGAAGCGGGAATGTTCACATTAGACCCTGGGTTCACGTCTACTGGATCGTGTGAGTCACAAATTACTTTTATCAACGGTGAAGAAGGCATTCTACTTCATCGCGGATACCCGATTGATCAGCTTGCAGAAAATTCTGGATTTCTGGAAGTCAGCTACCTTCTGCTGAACGGTGAGCTTCCAACGCAGCCAGAGTTTAAAGAGTTCTCAAATAGCATCACGCAACACACAATGTTGCACACGCAGATGGATAGTTTCTTTGATGGCTTCCGCCGTGACAGTCATCCAATGGCGATGTTGACCGGAACAGTTGGTGCTCTTTCTGCATTCTATCCGGGCGCGATGGACAGCTCTGACCCTGATGAGCGCAATCTTGCTTACATTCGCCTTCTGGCAAAAATGCCAACTTTGGCGGCGAGAATTTACAAATACAATATCGGCCAACCTTTCGTCGACCCTGTGAACGAGCTTGGTTATGCAGAGAACTTCCTGCGCATGTGTTTCTCAATTCCAGCAGAAAAATATGTCCCTAACCCGGTCCTCATTCGAGCGATGGATCGTCTGCTTATTCTTCAAGCTGACCACGAGCAGAATGCGTCGACATCAACTGTTCGTCTTGCTGGATCATCTGGCGCTCACCCTTACGCGGCTGTTGCTGCTGGTGTTGC
>JAQWGO010000097.1 GCA_029238175.1 Henriciella sp.
CTCTCAAGTGCGTCTTGGACCGGGACGCATACACCATTGCATGCGCTCTATCGGTAAGTCAGAAAAAGCGCTTGATTTGATGGTGAAGCGCGCCGGAACACGCACAGCGTTTGGTCAGAAAATCGCAAAGCTGGGTAAGAATCTTGAGGTCATCTCGCGGGCCCGGATTGAGATCAATGCGATGCGCCTTTCCGTCCTACAGGCGGCCAAGGCGATGGACGTTCTGGGCAATAAAGAAGCGCGCGTCTATGTCAGCGCCGTAAAAGCGATGGTTCCGGAGAAGGTCTGTCTGATTATCGACCAAGCGATGCAGATGCATGGCGCGGCGGGTATTTCACGCTGGTTCCCGCTTGCGAGCATGTATGCCGATATGCGCCACCTTCGTTATGCCGATGGCCCGGATGAGGTTCACCATATGGTGGTTGGCCGCGCCGAAGTTCAAAAGCACGGACTTTGGTAGCGCCGCAACCACTTTTCAAAATCTAACCGAACAAGAAATATAAGAGGAAACGCCATGAAAGTTGCAGCCGTTAAGAAGCCGGGCGGACCGGGGAACCTAAACATTGAAGACCGTGCTGATCCAGTAGCGGGGCCGGGTGAGGTTTTGGTTCGGGTTCGGGCGTCGTCGCTGAATTATCATGATTTTATTGTGGTGATGGGCGGTATCCCAACCGATGATGGGCGCATTCCAATGTCGGATGGCGCCGGTGATGTGGTCGCCATTGGTGACGGTGTTACGCGGTTTAAGGTTGGCGATAAGGTTCTGTCGACGTTCTTTCCGGACTGGTTCTATGGCGGGCCGCAGGCGGCTGGTTTCTTCTCTGTTCCCGGTGACGGTGTTGATGGGTTCGCAGCAGAGCTTGTTGCCATGCCAGAGGGTGCGTTCACGCGTATGCCGGATGGATATTCCTATGCCGAGGCGGCGACGCTACCTTGCGCGGCGCTTACGGCTTGGCGCGGTATGTTTGTAGAGAACAAAGTGCAACCGGGTGATTGGGTGCTGACCCAAGGCACGGGCGGAGTCTCAATCTTTGCATTGCAGTTTGCCAAGGCCGCAGGCGCGCGCGTGATCGCGACATCGTCGTCTGATGCCAAGCTGGAGCGCCTGAAAGAGATGGGCGCTGATCACGTGATCAATTACAAAACGACACCTGAATGGGGCAAAGAGGCGTTCAAGCTTACGGGTGGCCGCGGTGTTGACGAAGTGGTTGAGATTGGCGGGCCGGGTACGATGGCGCAGTCGATCGCGGCGTCCCGAGTTGGTGGGCATATCTCTCTGATCGGTGTGCTGACGGGCGTATCCGGTGAAGTGCCGACGGCGGCGTTATTCTCTAAGAATATTACTGTCTCTGGCATTACGGTTGGGTCGCGGGAGCAGCAAGAGGATATGATTGCGGCGATTGAGGCGAACGGTATCAAGCCAGTGCTGGATAAGGATTTCCCGCTCGATCAAATCGCCATGGCGTTTGGGCACCAGGCGAGCCAGCAGCATTTCGGCAAGATCACACTTTCAATCTAAGTTGAGAAAGTGCATTAAAGTCCGGTAATTGCTTGAAATTTTCTGGATGTCGTATTCCGGCGTTTACCATTCCCTGTCTAAATGGGGGCAGGAGGCGGCGGAATGATGAACTTACCAATATCGTCAGTGATACTGACGACGATGTTGTGCCTATGCATGTACGCGACTGGGCCTGATCTCAATTCGCTCCAATCCCTTGTTTTGGCAGGGGTAACGGGCGGTTGCATGATGCTACTTATCTCTCACGGATACAGCTTCTATCAGAAGCTAACGCGGATGCGGCGCGCATAAAAAAGGCGGACTTTTCAGTCCGCCTTTTGATTTTAACTTGGCGTGTTATCTTCCGGTTTTAGCGGAAGTGCGCGCGGAATAGGCGGCTTACGGCTACCGGCCTTCGCCGCAGCAGCTTCGGCTTCACGTCGCAACTTGTCTTCGTCGTCAACAAGGCGGCGATCAACATAAGCTTCGCAAATGTCCATCAACTCATCATGCTTGTCGGTGAAGAAGTGGTTTGCCCCTTCAATGCCCATGCGCTCAATCTCTTCGCCTTTTTGAATGCGGACTTTTGTCAGCGCGCGTTCAACGTCGGCAGGCTTAGAGATCGCATCATTCTCACCGGAGATGATCAGACCAGATGCCGGACACGGCGCGAGGAAGCTGAAATCATAGTGATTGGCGGGCGGTGCAATGGCGAGGAAGCCATCAATCTCTGGGCGGCGCATCAAGAGCTGAAGCGTGATCCACGCGCCGAAACTGTAACCAGCAACCCAAACATAACGCGGGCTTTCGACCATGTTTTCCATGTAATCGAGGATGAAGGCGGCGTCTTCAAGCTCGCCAATACCCTGATCATAAACGCCTTGCGAACGGCCAACGCCGCGCGTGTTAAACCGCAGGACGCCGAAGCCCTTACGCTCAAACATTTGGTAAAGGCGAATAGTGATAGGGTCTTGCATACTGCCGCCTGCACGTGGGTGCGGGTGCAGGATAAGCGCCATTGAAGCACCTTCGTGCGGCGGCGGCGTGTAACGGGCTTCCATCCGGCCTTCAGGGCCAGAGATAAGGAGTTCTGCCATGCGTAAGGGTCTCGCTGTTGGCTGTGAATTTGTATCGAACGGCGGCTATAGCGAATCTATGTGGGGAAATGCAAATTTTTCTGCATATGGGGATTTCATATTTCGGCAATTGATCGGCGCAAATCGGGTGTGACAAGAACATGAAGATCAATCTGGTCTGTTATTTCGTCCGATAGAGAAGGAAATCTGGATGTCTTTTGCCTTGAAAACGATGCTCACAACTGCGCTAATCGGTGCCTTGGCGGCGGGGTCAGTCGCGCAACCCTTGGTCCAAATGGGCGATACCTATGGCATTGCAGGATTGGAGCATGAGCGATCATCAGCAGTGAGCGTTCGTTTGGTTATGCCGTTCGGGAATGATGCGGATCAGCATTCAGTTTCTAATCAAACGCGTTTGGGTTTGGCCTTTGCGCCAGATTGGCGTGCGAATGAGAAATGGTCTGATCAGCGCACAACCAGTCTGGGTGTCACTTTCGATGGGCGTTTATATTCGGATATTGGTTCCGAGACACTATCAATAGAACAAGTGTCTATGATGATGGGTGTCGATGCCGATGAGAAAGCTAAGGGTAATAATACGGCTTTATGGTTGGTAGGAGGCCTTGTCGTTGTGGGTGTCATCGCTCTCGCTGCGGATACAGCGCAGGATAATATCAGAGAGTGTATTAGCGACAGCAACTGTTAGGCACAGATTATATCTGTTGGCCTAGGCGCGGCGTTTCATCTATATCCCAGCCATGATCTACGCTGACTATAATGCCACCGCGCCTTTGCGCCCTGAAGCTCGCGCCGCGATGATTGCGGCGCTTGAGGTTCAGGCGAACCCGTCTTCCGTGCATGGACCGGGGCGGGCAGCGCGTAAAGTTGTTGAAACCGCGCGCGCGCAAGTTGGCGCAGCGATTGGCGCGCGCGCGCAGGACGTGGTTTTTACAAGCGGCGGCACGGAGGCGAATGCGCTGGCATTGCATGGTGTTGTCGCGCAGCTGGAGCGCAAGTGCACGTTATTGGTTTCAGCAATTGAGCACGAAGCGGTCATCAAGAATGCAGGCTATGCGGGCGTTGGTGTGGAAACGGCGTATATTACGGCTGACGGTAAGCTTGATCTCGATTGGCTGCGCGACCGCATGGCGAAGTGGGACCATGACCGGGACGGTTTGCCTCTGATGGCGATCATGATGGCGAACAATGAGACGGGGGTCATTCAACCCGTTTCAGAAGCCGCGATGATTGTGCGTGAAGCTGGCGGCTTGACCCACTGTGATGCCGTTCAGGGCCTTGGCAAAATTATGGTCAATGTCGGCTTGCTGGGCGTCGATTATCTGGCTTTATCGGCGCATAAAGCTGGCGGCCCACAAGGGTGCGGAGCGCTTTGGGTGCGATCGGGCGCGCCATTGAAACCGGTCCTGTTTGGCGGCGGGCAGGAACGTTCGCTGCGATCTGGGACAGAGAATTTGAGCGGTATTGCCGGGTTTGGCGCGGCAGCAGAAGCCAGTGTTCGGGACATGGGCAAGCTACAAGCCTTAGCCGCGGCGCGTGATGCGATGGAAGCGCGGCTGATTTCTGAGGCCGGGGTGACTGTGTTCGGCGCGGGCGTAGAGCGGCTGGCGCAGACGTCTAATTTCGCGATTGCAGGCTTTCGCGCCGAAACGCAGGTTATGGCGATGGATCTTGGCGGCGTGGCGGTGTCTTCTGGTTCGGCGTGTTCTAGCGGTAAGGTTAAACGCTCGCTTGTCTTGGCGGCGATGGGCGCAGAAGACGCGTTGGCCGATAGTGCGATACGGGTCAGCTTTGGCTGGGATACACAGCCGGGCGATTTTGATCGCGTAGCGGATGTCTGGCTTGAAGCAGCGCGGCGGACAGTTTTGAAAACAAATTAGATTTTGGGTTGTTACCTTAGCGACGTAATTTATGGTGCTCTCAATTGCTGGAGAATACCCCCATGAAAACACGCGCTGCTGTCGCTTTTGAAGCCAAGAAACCGCTTGAGATTGTTGAGCTTGATCTTGAGGGGCCGAAAGCTGGTGAGGTTCTGGTTGAGATTATGGCGACGGGGATTTGCCATACGGACGCCTATACGCTGGACGGGTTGGATAGTGAGGGCTTGTTTCCGAGTGTTTTGGGCCACGAGGGCGCGGGCATTGTGCGTGAGGTTGGCGCGGGTGTGACGAGCGTTGCGCCGGGCGATCATGTCATTCCGCTTTACACGCCGGAATGTCGCCAGTGCAAAAGCTGTCTGTCTGGAAAGACCAATCTCTGCACCGCAATCAGGGCAACGCAGGGCAAGGGCCTGATGCCGGATGGAACGAGCCGTTTTAGTTATAAAGGCCAGACGATTTATCATTATATGGGCTGTTCGACCTTTTCGAACTTCACTGTTTTGCCAGAGATTGCGGTTGCGAAAATTCGGACCGACGCGCCTTTTGACAAGGCTTGTTATATCGGTTGCGGTGTAACGACGGGTGTGGGCGCAGTGACCAATACGGCGAAAGTGAAGCCGGGTGACAATGTCGTTGTCTTTGGCCTTGGCGGGATCGGGCTTAACGTGCTGCAGGGTGCACGTATGGCAGGCGCAGACATGATTGTTGGTGTGGATATCAATCCATCGAAAGAAGAATGGGGCCGCAAGTTTGGGATGACGCATTTCGTCAATCCAAAGAACGTTGATGACGTTGTCGCAGAGATTGTGCGTCTGACTGATGGCGGCGCTGATTATAGCTTTGATTGTACGGGCAATACGGAAGTGATGCGCCAAGCGCTGGAATGTTGCCACCGGGGGTGGGGCGAGAGTATTATCATCGGCGTGGCCGAAGCGGGCAAAGAGATTGCGACGCGGCCATTTCAGCTGGTCACAGGCCGCGTCTGGAAAGGTACAGCTTTTGGCGGCGCAAAGGGGCGTACTGACGTACCAAAGATTGTCGACTGGTATGTGAACGGTAAAATTGAGATTGATCCGATGATCACGCATACGATGGGGTTAGAAGATATCAATACAGCATTTGACCTGATGCACTCTGGTGAGAGCATTCGGTCTGTGGTGGTGTTTTAAGAATAATAAACTGGAGAAATTGAATATGTTTAGTCACATGATGGTTGGGTCGGATGACCTTGATAAGGCCAAGACTTTTTACGACGCGCTGTTCACAGCCGTTGGCGGCCGTGCCGGTAGCATGGACCCAAATGGACGGCTTGTTTATGTGCATAATGGCACAGCGTTTCTGGTCACCAAGCCGATTGATGGTGAAGTGGCATCTTGCGGGAATGGCATGACGATTGGCTTCGCGATGGACACGCCAGAGCAAGCCGATGCTTGGCATGCAGCAGGCGCAGCGGCGGGCGGTAAAGAGATCGAAGACCCACCAGGCTGGCGCGGCGAAGCCCCGGCACGGATGTATCTGGCCTATTTGCGTGACCCAGATGGGAACAAACTCTGCGCGCTTTGTCGGGGGTAACGACTTTGTCTCTAACCCCGGTTTCTTCTTGGGCCAGTCATGGCGGCACACTGTCCGTTCATGATCATGCCTCAGCCGTCACTAATTGTACGATGCGGTTTGCGGTTTATACGCCGCCGCAGGCCGTGGATGGTTCGGTGCCTGTGCTTTGGTATCTGTCTGGGCTGACCTGTACGTGGGCTAATGTGATGGAGAAATCGGGGATTATGGCGCATGCGGCGGCGCATGGGTTGATGATTATTGCGCCGGATACCTCGCCGCGCGGCGAGGGTGTCGCCGATGATGAGGCCTATGATCTGGGTCAGGGGGCGGGGTTTTATCTAACCGCGACGCAAAACCCTTGGGCGGCGCATTACCGGATGGATGATTATGTCACGGATGAGTTGCCGGGCCTGATCGCGGCGAACTTTCCCGCCGATATGGAGCGGCAAGGCATAACCGGGCACTCCATGGGCGGGCACGGCGCGATCACGCTGCACCTGAAGAATATGGATACTTACAAGTCATGCTCTGCTTTCGCACCTATTGTTTCGCCCGCGCGCGTGCCGTGGGGCGTGAAAGCGTTGACGACATATCTGGGAGAGCCAAGCCCCGTTTGGGAGGCGTATGACGCAACTGAGTTGGTGCAAAAGCGCCAAAGCCGTGCCAACATCCTGATCGATCAGGGGGAGGCGGATCAGTTTCTGGCGGAGCAACTAGACCCGGCACTGTTTCTGAAAATGTGCCGTAATCACGGGCAGGCGGTGACGCACCGTTATCAGCCGGGCTATGACCACTCATACTATTTTGTGGCGAGCTTCATGGGCGATCACATCGCGCATCATGCCGCGGTATTGAAAGCCTAAGACGAAAACTGGCGACAAGATGCCTCTTGGGGGTGAAAATCGGAAGCGATTGCTCCATATAGCGAGTAACGAAGTTTGGAGCGCGTTATGGATTGCTGCGGCGGTATTGAAGAGCACGACGACGAATGCGTCGACGTCAAAGTCAAAGACAGTATTGACGAGGGCACCGTTGCGGCGGCGAAAGCGCTGGAATCTGAGAATTATTCTGCGG
>JAQWGO010000112.1 GCA_029238175.1 Henriciella sp.
GATCACCGACAACATACTCAAGAATGTAAGTCATATCCATCGCAAGAGAGAATTCGTTATCTCCCATGTCCCAGACATTCTCGGCACGAATATCAATACCAGAGGTTTCGATATCTGGACCGTTTACCACATTCGTTGAAATCCGAGAGATTTCATTTGCTTGGTTGAGACCATCATTATTGTTGTCTGTGAACGTGATGCGGCTGATGATTCCATCATCATCCGTCGTCGCAGTTCCAAGAGCCGCAATCGCAGCTCCAACAATGCTAGACTGCTCTTCAACGATGATCGGATCAGAGAAGTCAAAGCTATAATAGTCAATAGAAGCATTGAAATTGCCGTTTTCGAATAGACCACCAACATTGAAGCTGAAGGCTGATTCTGGCGCTAAGTTCGGATTACCAAACTGATCAACCGCTTTAAACGCTGATGTTGGCGCAACAAACTGTAGCGTTGTTACTGTACCAGAAAGCTGGTTCAGTGTTGGCCCACGGAACGATGTCTGTGCGTTACCGCGCAAAGCAAAGTTATCGTTGATCGTCCACTTACCCGCAACTTTCGGGTCAAATGTCGAGCCAACTTCACCGCCGTAATCTTCGAAACGTGCTGCAACCTGCAGATCGAGATTATCGAAGAGTGGGATTTGAAGCTCACCAAAGAGCGCATAGATCGTTTGATCTTCATCCGCTGAATTCGTACCAGCCAGGAATGAGAACGGACCTGTTCCACCAAGGCCTGGTGTCACAGCAAGGTCGGTCAAATCACTCGGATCAACCTTATACGTTTCACGACGAACCTGCGCACCAGCAGCCCAACCAACAGAACCGCCAGCAGCCTGAACATTACTCTGACCTGAGAAGACGCCGTCCAAAACAAGCAAGCTTGTATCGCTAGTCGTTTCAGTTGGGTCAGTTAGCCAATCTGCAAGGGCGGCAGAGTTTTCAAGCCCTGCAACATAGCCTGGGTTTACGGCACCCGTGATAGCGCTTGACTGAATCGCGTTCGAGAATGGGTTGTAATACTCACAACCGCCCTGCCCGGCGACAGCTCCCGCATTTGGTGTACCTGTAATCTGATCAGCACAAAGACCGAAGCCGTTGAGCGCTGCAGAGAGGCCACCAACATAAGTATCGTTTGTCAGGCGGTAGCCTTCAACAGTCGAATAAGTCGCGGCAAAGTCATAGTTCACATCATTGCTGAGTGTACCGTTATACGATCCAGAGAATGACCATGCATCATACTCACGCGAACCTTCTTGCGCGCCGCCAGTACCGGGGAAACCACCCCAACCGAACGTACGACCAATGAACAACGCAGGCGCACCGGTGAATGCTCCTGGATTATCGGCTTGATACTGCAGGTAACCTGGGTGCGCTGATGGCACAACTTGACCTGTAAGAGCCTGAGGCGGGTAAGACGGAGATGTCTTCCACTCAGGCACATCAATATTAGAGTAGAGAAGCTCTAGGTGCAGATCGCCGCCATTAATTTCACGATTATATTCCGTGAAAACTTTCAGCTGCTCTTCTTCCTCAACCAGATTATCAAACTGGGTAAACTGGAAGCGGCAGAATGGAGCAAGTGTACCACCGAGAGCCGTACAACCAGCAGCATCGCTTACTGGTGCGCCGTTACCAAGATCAACATAATAACCCGGGTTAGAGAGGGATGAGAACCCGCCGACTGGATTGTCGGCAAAAGACGAAATCGCCCAATCTTTCTCGAGCAGCGGCACCTCTGTACGCTTTTGATACTCAACTGTTGTTACCCAGTTATAGTTATCGCCTTGCAAGCCGTACTGACCTGACAAGCGGTAATCACCATCAGAGCCATCAAACTGCGAGTACTCTGCAGAGAATTCAAACCCATCAACATCGTCGCGTGTGATGAAGTTCACAACACCAGCAATCGCATCCGAACCGTAAAGCGCCGCGGCGCCATCTTTCAGAACTTCCAAACGGCCAATCGCGGCAGATGGAATGTTGTTTGTGTTGACGAATAGCTGAGCCTGCTCACCAATTCCATATGGGTGGAATGTCTGGCGACGTCCATTAAGCAGAACCAAAGAACGTGCAGGACCAAGGCCGCGCAAGTTGATGTTCGATGTGCCTTCGAGACCATTCGATGCAAACTGGTTAGTCTGACCATCTGAACCAGACGAAACACCAAGGTTTTTGATCAGGTCAGTAATCGTTGGATTACCCTCAAGCTTCAAATCTGCAGCCGTTAATACGTCGACAGGCAGCGCAGCATCTTCTGGCGTGCCCGGGATAAATGAACCCGTTACCGTAACGACGTCCAGTTTACGATCATCATCTTCGGCATCCTGTGCCCATGCAGATCCACCGGCCGCGAGCGCGGCGAGGGATGCACTGAAAATCAGTTTTCTTCCAAGCGTCATGTAATTCCTCCGTTGTTTCTGTCGGCGGCTCTATCGGCCGACGTTCAGCACCTCCAACCTTAAGCAGTGGTGATTGGGTGGAAAGGGGGAAAACATACTGCACCGCAGCAAAAAATACTGACAGCGTTAGCCATTGGCGGGGCAACATCCCTAACAAATTCGTGTAAGTGAAAAATTTCTGCACAACAATCGCACGATAGTGGGCATTTTATTTCTCTTTCCTCGCGTAAAAAGCTGACGATTCGTCGTGTTCGCTAACGCAGCATTCTGATCGCGATTAGCGATAACGAAGTTGCAAAATAGCCACACTCATAATGAGTTTTGTATTTCATATCGCCTATTAGAAAAGAATGCCTAATTATCGGGCTCGGCTAACTAGAGTTACGGCAAACGTAACCATCCTCATCAACGCAGAAAAAACCTCCTGGGAGCGAAAATTTGTCACTAAGAAAACTAGCTGTATCAACGGCATCACTTGCTGTTGCCCTATCAGTGCTGCCTGCATTTGCTCAAGATGTAGAAGACCAAAACGCGATTGATCGCGTGCTTGGCAAAGTCACTGTCACCGCAACAAAGAAAACAGACGTCGAAGACGTTCAGGCCGTACCGGCTTCCGTAACCGCTTTTAACGCGGCTAAGATCGACGCCCTTAAAGTGCGTGATCTACAAAGCCTGTCATTCACAACACCAAACGTTACGCTGGATGACATTGGAACTTCACGCGGTACCGCCAACTTCCAAATTCGCGGCTTAGGCGTGAACTCATCAATTCCTTCGATTGATCCAACTGTCGGCGTCTTCATTGACGGCGTATATCTGGGTGTGAACAACGGCGTCGTCTTCGACATGTTTGACCTTGATAGTGTCGAAGTTCTTCGCGGCCCACAGGGTTTGCTTTTCGGTCGCAATACGACCGGCGGCGCAATTGTCGTCAATACTGGCAATCCAACGGACGAATTCCGTTACAAGTTACGTGCAGCCGTTGAAGGCCCTGTCGATGATGGTCGCGGCGGCGTGAACAGTTATCTGCAAGGCGTCGTGTCTGGCCCAATTGTTGAGGGCAAGCTGAACGGTAAGATCGGTGCGTATTTCAACAATGACGAAGGTTACTTCAAGAACCTCGCCAATGGAAACAATCACGGCGAAGCTGAAACCACGATCATTCGCGGTGCTTTGGAATGGTTCGCCAATGACGACCTTACATTCCTTGCAAAGCTAGAGCGCGGCGAAACGGACGCTGACGGCCCAACGGCTCAAAACCGTGGCATCTATGATCGTAACAGCTTTGATTTCGCGATCGACAATGAAGGCTTCATTGAGAACGAAGTGCTGCTCGGCTCGCTACGTACTGATTATGACGTAGACTTCGGCAATGGTACAATCACCAACATCTTTGGCTATCGTTCTTACGAAGCCACGACAGACGGTGATATTGATGCAACGCCACTCTTCCTGTTCCACTCAGCAACTGAGTTTGATCAGGAACAAATCTCTAACGAGTTGCGTTATAACGGGCAGTTCGGCGATGCGAATGTGACAACTGGGATCTACTATTTCCAGCAAGACATCCTCTATACCGAGAACCGTTCTATTCCCTCTGATCCACGCGGCCTTTACTATGGCGGCGGCGACCAAGAGCATACGGTCTTCGGCCTGTTCGGACAGGTTGATTATGATGTCACCGACAAGCTAACGCTGACGGCTGGCCTGCGCTATTCAGAAGAAGAAAAAGACGTCGCAATCACCTATGTTCAGCCGCGCGCTGAATGTTCGGTACTTGATGGCAACTGTCCTACGACTGGAACCAACCCGATCACTGGCGACAATAACGGCTTCACGGACAGCGATGACTGGTCAAACTGGACACCAAAAGTTGGCTTCCAGTATTTCGCCGCTGATGCGACGCAAGTCTACGGTAACTATACAAAGGGCTTCCGCTCAGGTGGTTACAACTTCCGTATCACCGCACCTGGTGCATTTGAGGCGATTTTCCCGGCCGGGGATAGCCGCGCCTTTGACGAGGAAGAAGTCGATAGTTTCGAAATCGGCATCAAGCATGAAACTGACGATGGACGCGGCCAAATCAACGCTGCCGTGTTCTTCACAGATATTCAGAACATGCAGCGCGAAGTTAATGCCTCAAGCGCAACCTCCGGCGTCGTTCAAACCATTCTGAACACAGCCGATGCAGAGATTACGGGCTTGGAGATTGAGGGCCGTTACGCCGTAACTGATAACTTCTTGATCACCGCAAATATCGGCTTGATCGATGCTGAATATCAGTCTGTCCTGTTCGATATCTCCGGTGACGGTGTAATCGACGGCACGGACCTGTCATTGGCGCTACCACGGGTGCCAGAGACAACGTTCGGCATTGGCGCTCTCTATGACGCAGATATTGGTAAGTACGGTAGCCTTGTTACCCGTGTGAACTATGCCAACCGCGATGAAGTTGCTTACACAGACAGCAACTTTGGTTGGATCAACGAAGCTGAAATGATTGATGCTGACTTGACCTGGAACACGCCATATGAAGGCCTCTCCGTGTCACTTTATGGCCGGAACCTGCTTGATGAAGTTCAAGCTGGCGGCGACACGCAGTTGCCATTCGGCGGTAATGTCGCGGCGCTCGCTCCAGAAGGTGAAAACCGCGCAAACGGTGTGAATGCACCATTTGATTCAAACCCAGCAGCCGGAACCTTCTCCCCATTAAAAAAAGGCCGTCTTGTAGGCTTGGAACTAACGCTGTCTTACTAAGACGAGTTTGAATACGAATTGGGAAGGCGGCCTGAATGGGCCGCCTTTCTTTTTATGTCGATCAAAGCCATATGGTCGGGCATGATCGAAACGCCTCCAATTACCGAAATCGCCGACCTGTTTTCAGATCCAGCTGAGCCCGCAGATTTCCCGGAAACGACCCTACGGTTTCGTAACCAACGCGCTGCCGAATCTGTCGGTCTAGGCAATCTTTCTGATCAAGCATGGATCGATCATTTTGCTAGGTTTGAACCGCTGCCGGGAAACATGCCTGGCCCGCGCGCAATGCGTTATCACGGCCACCAGTTTCACGTATACAACCCTGACCTTGGCGACGGGCGCGGATTTTTGTTTGCCCAAGTTCGCGATGACAAAAACCGCCTGCTCGATCTCGGTACAAAAGGCTCAGGGCAAACGCGCTGGTCGCGGCAGGGCGACGGCCGCCTAACGTTAAAAGGCGGCCTCCGCGAGGTTTTGGCGGCATCATATCTCGAGGCCATGGGTGCAAATACATCGAAGATTTTCAGCCTGGTTGAGACGGGTGAGGAGCTGCATCGCGGCGACGAGCCCTCACCAACGCGGTCCGCAGTGATGACCCGGCTAAACCATAGCCATATCCGCTTTGGTACGTTTCAGCGCGCCGCCTATCACGACGATACAGAAGGCATGGCCCTTCTGATCCGGCACATAATTAAGCACTATTATCCTGAGTGCGCTGACGAAGATCTTGGCGCAGCCACAACGGCTTTGTTTGAACGGATGACAGAGGCTACAGCCAGAATGATCGGCCAGTGGATGGCGATTGGCTTCGTGCACGGCGTGATGAACACGGATAATTTCAACATAACCGGTGAAGTGTTTGATTTCGGGCCTTGGCGCTTCCTTGCAAAGAGCGACCCAAATTTCACTGCCGCGTATTTCGACCAGCAAGGCCTCTACCGCTTCGGGCGACAGCCGACACAAGGTCTTTGGGCGCTGCAGCAACTCGGCGGCGCGATGAGCCTTGTTGCTGACACTGACGCCCTTTCAGAAGCCATGAAAGCCTATGAGCCAGCTTACCAGCAAAGCTTCGCGGGCCACACGCTGGCATTGCTTGGGCTGGAAAGCAGCGACACGCTTCGGGAAGACCTTCTATTCCTGCAAAACTTTTATGGCTGGATGACCGAGTCGCAGGCCAACTGGAGCCAGACTTTCTTTGACTGGTTCTGCGGCAAGGAAAGTGAAAAGCGCGCCGCGAATAGCCCGCAATCACATCTTTATTCAGAAGCGAGTTTCGAGCCCGTTCGCGCAATCCTGATGAGCAGAACGCCCCTACGCCCAGAGCGCTTGAAAGCGCCGTACTTCCAGCGCCTAACACCGGCGCATCTGGAAGTCGATTTGGTCGAAACATTATGGGCCCCGATCGCCGAGCAAGACGACTGGGGCCCATTCCAACAGCACCTTGACCTTATCGACCAAGCTCGGCTGGCTTATGACTGGAGCGGGCGATGAATAGACCAGCGTAAGATGTGACCAACACTGAGGAAGAGAGCGCCGCTTACAGTCAATATCGTCTCGAAGTCATGGAGAGGCTCAACGAAGGCTCCCAATGTCAGGCCCAACACACCCAAACTTAACAGCGATATAATCATGCCCGCCTGCTTTTGTCGTCTGACAGCCCACGCCGCACTGACTGCCAACGGCGCAGCGAGTGCCACCAAAACCTGATGAATAATCTCAGACTGCAAACTATGCATTGTTGCAGGCAGAACAGATAAAACGAGCGGCAAAGCTAGGCAGTGGAGCATGCAGAGCCCCGACAGCGACACCGCAGAAATATCTACGGCGCCTTGCACTGAACGCGCTCGGCGCATCAGAATGCCACCCGCAAACCGACCCGGAAATTCTGTCCCGGCGCAGGGGCAACATCTTTCAGAACGGACGTTGCGTAACGCACCTCTTCGTCCGTAACGTTTCGGGCTTCGATGAAGGCTTCTGTACCATCAGCGCCGAAGCCGAAGTCTGAGAGATCAACCTCGCCGCGTAGATTCAAGACGGTATAGCCGTCGGTCGCAAACTAGCCGGCACCCGGATCATCTTGATCACCGGCAAACGTTACATCGCCGCCAATCTCCCAAGCGCCCCATTCTGCGCTTGCACCAGCATTCAATGTCACCGGGGGTATAAACGGCACATTCCCGCCGCCATCCAATTCCGCTTCAACAAAGTCGACGCTGGCATCAAAGGTCCATTCTGCACTCAGCGGTCCATCGATAACTGCCTCACCGTAGATTTCACCACCAATGAAAGAGGCGTCTTCTTGAGTTACAAGGAAGACAGGTAATTCGTCCAACTCGCGGCCATCTGGCGCTAGGTAGATGAAGTCCGTGAACTCCGTCGCGAACAGGTTCGCGCCAACACTCAGAGTATCGTTGCTCCAGCGCGCGGTACCCTCAAGATCAAGGCCTTTTTCTTTATCTAGAAACCTGCTCCCGATCTCATACTGCTCTGTCGCAAGGTGAGGGCCATTCGCGAATAGTTCGCTCTCATTAGGCGCACGTTCGGAGTAAGAGGCCTGCGCCCCAAAGAACCACCCACCTTCAAAGTGACGGTGCGCGCCAAACGATCCGCTCACCAGATCGAACCCAGCTTCGCCATTCACCGTATTATCAAGCTCGACGCGCTCAAGACGTGATCCGAACTCAATACCAAATCCGTTATCCCATTCGCGCGTCTGATATAAAAACGCGGCAACGCTTTCAGTGGTTGTTGGCGTAATGAACGCTTCTTCACCGAACGCGATAAGCTCTTTATCCAATATCTGAAGACCGATCGCACCGTTCAACTCTCCAAACGCCGTGCCGGCTTCCAAGCGCGCCTCAAAACCATCTGTCTCATAGACAGTCCCAGCTTCGCCTGGAGCCTCGAACTCGGCATGCTCATAGTCAACGAAAACCAAAGACCCGCGAACACTCGTTAGGCCTGCCTCACCCAGCTCAGTACCGCCCCGAATTTCGACGCGCGTTTGCTCAAGGTCGATGAACGGAGACTCTTCTTCCTCGTGATGCTCTTCCTCGTCGTGATCCTCGTCTTCATGCTCTTCATGGCCGTGACCCGGCAAACCATACTCAGATGTCTGCTGACGAACCGAAACGCCGAAGAATGACGTGTCACCAACCCAGCTCAAACCTGCGCTGAATGTCTGTGTGTCTACAAAGGAATTTTCGAGTACGCCTTCGCCGCCCTCCTCTTCCTCATGCACTTCACCTTCAGCCTCTTCAGCCGCGATCAAGGCCGTAGATTCAGACCCGCCTGGAATTTCATAATCACCGAAATCGCGCTGCGATGCGCTGAGGCTGAACACGAAAGGTCCATTTACGAACTGCGCTTTGCCCGCAAGCTCCGTACCTTCGTTCACACTATTGTAAGCCGAGAAAAGATCGGCGGAAAATGGCTCGGCTGGCAGCTCTTCAGCGATCAAACCGTCAATCACATTCACGACACCGCCAATGGCTTGCCCACCATAGGCGAGGGCTGCTGGACCGCGCAAAATTTCGATCTTCGTCGCATCAATTCCATCTGCACTAACCTGATGATCTGGCGAAGCTGCTGAGGCATCAATGACGCCTATGCCATTGGTCAGCACCTGAACACGCTCCGCCCCAAGCCCGCGCAAGACCGGACGGCTAGCACCCTGCCCGAAGAACGTGGTTGAAACACCAGGCTGGCGGTCAAGTGTGTTTCCAAGACTGGCTTCTAGGTTCTCAAGTAGCTCTTCACGATCAATCGACGTCGCATTGCCGATCAGCTCGTCTGCGCTGCGGTCAGAACCGGGGATTGTTACGAAAACTGTATCTGCAATCAGAGGTGCCTCAGCGTCTTGGGCATATGCGGACGCCGCACCGACTGTCAGGCAAAGGAGAGGGAGGAAACGAAGCTTCATGACCGAATTCCATTATTGTTATGTTATCACTTTATGTTTCGACCCGCTCATAACAGGCTCATAGAATAAATGTCAAACAGAAAAAGAGCGGCCCTCCCTTCTGGAGCGCCGCTCTTCATTGTGTCCCTGATGCATGGCCATTAGCCCTGATCGTGGAAAGGGGATGAAACACTAATCAAGGCGCGTTTCAGACCGCTTTCAGGAACCAAACCTTCAGCTTCTCAGCAGGTTATTTCTGACCGCCCTTGGCAGTTTTCGGTGCCGCTTCAAGCGGTTGCCCTTTGAGGCTATCTTGGCGCGCCCAGTCGCTGGCGCGGCGACGTGGAACCACGCCTTCCTTAGCAGCAGGGCGAGCTTCCGCTGAGCGACGTTCTACTTTCGCTACAGTTTCTTGCATCTTTTCCAGCACCGCTTCAGCTTTCACAGGCTCGATAACGACTTCAGGAGCTGGCGCTGGCTTGGCAACAGGCGCTGATGGACGAACGGATGCGTTGAAGAACAAATCCCAGTACTTAGAGAAGACCTTCTGGCGGCCCTGCAATGTTCGCAGGTTCTTCACCTCAGAGTTTGACGTCAGCTTGGCGCCTTCAATACGAACACGGTTTTCTTGGCGAACATACTGAACGAAACCATTGTAACGACGCGCTGCGGCTTTGTTCATTTCAAACTGAATCTCGCCAACGCCCTCGCGCTTGCCATCCGCTCCATCGGACAGAGAGTTGCGGTGCTTATAGGTCATGAACGGCCACTCAAGCTTAGAGAACTCAATCAGCGTGTTGCTCTCAACTTCGAGATTTTCGTTCAAGCTGTAGCCTGAGAAAATAAAGCCTTTACCATCAGGCTGGATGTCGATCACGGACAGGCGCTTGTGATCTTCACCTTTTTCAGACTGCAGCCATGTGCCTTCGAAATAGTATTTGCCGAGGATCATCCGGCGGACGCTGTTCAAACGGAACAGACTTGGAAAAATTGCTTCTGTCATTGCCAGCCAGAACACGACCATGACCGTCACGGCTCCAGCAAGCGACCCCCACATTGCAATGCTACCAGCTTCTGTTGACGCCTGAATGGCGCTTGCGAACTGTGGACCTATTAGGGCCAATACAGATAATATGGTGGCAGCCGAAACCGTGTTCGACACCAACCCAAAACGTGAGTACGGGTTCATTATCCCCTCTCCTTTAGCTCATTGATTTTATTGGAAACTCGGAGGCTTCTGCGCTCCTCAGTTAACGTTTTATTAAGCTTAACAAGGGGTTAACTCAACGCCCAATAGGTTAACAAACTGCGCGCTTTTGTTAACCTCTTGAGAACGAAAACCGACCAAACTATTAACATTGGTTGCATCCCCAACTGCTTCGCTGCGCCGCAGCATTTTGCCGTGACTCTTATAGGGGGGTGACCTAGATTGAGATCATAGAACAGTTGGAGGAACGGTCATGGACGGAATGGCAGATGTTAAAGCAAGCGCGGTGATTGAAAATCTGACCGCCACCCTGACCGAAGCAATATCCGCTGCTGATACTTATAAGTCAGCCCTACGCACCAAGATTGATGCGATCCTTGCGCCGGAAGGCAAAGTCGACCGCAAAGCCTTTGCTGCCCACCAACATATTGCCCACGGCTTTGCGTGGATCGTCACAACGATTGAGACCCTACGCGAAACCGCCAATTGGGCCATTCGTCTCGAAGAAGAGAGCAAGTTTGGAGAGATTGAAGCCCTCCTGACCCAAATCCTGTTTTCTGAATACCTCGCCCAGCTTGCGACTGGCGTTGCCATGAACCAAGGCGAGGTGATCCGTCCTCACGAGCTTGGCACAGCAACTGAAGCCGCCGCGCTTGCATCGGCACCCGCCGTCCAAACCCTCATCACGCTGGGCAAAAGCCCTGCCGCGATGGCCGCCGCTGCGACCCACCTGCCAGACAGCCTCTCACGCGCCACCGTAGAGAATACGGGCGAAGACGAAACAATGACGATGATCCGCGATCAGTTCCGTCGCTACACCGATGACAAGATCGTTCCATACGCCCACGAATGGCACCTCAACAATGACTATATTCCAATGGATGTGGTGAATGAGATGGCAGAGCTTGGCGTCTTTGGCCTCACTATCCCGGAAGAGCATGGCGGCCTCGGCATGGGCAAAACGGCCATGTGCGTCGTTTCCGAAGAACTCTCGCGCGGTTATATCGGCACCGGCTCCCTCGGCACACGTTCAGAAATCGCAGCTGAACTTATTATCATCGGCGGCACACAAGAACAAAAAGAGAGATACCTCCCTGCCATTGCATCTGGTGAAATCTTGCCAACCGCTGTCTTCACCGAACCCAATACAGGCTCCGATCTCGGCTCTCTACGCACGCGCGCTGTGAAAGATGGTGAGACCTACAAGATCACGGGCAACAAGACATGGATCACCCACCCGGTCCGCGCTGACTTGATGACGGTTCTCGCCCGCACAAATCCAGAAACCACTAATTTCTCTGGCCTCTCAATGTTCTTGGCGGAAAAGCCGCGCGGCACTGACGAGACACTATTCCCAGCCGACGGCATGACCGGCGGTGAGATTGAAGTCCTCGGCTATCGTGGCATGAAGGAATACGAAATCGGCTTTGATGAATTTGAAGTCCCCGCTAAAAACCTGCTCGGTGAAACCGAAGGCATGGGCTTCAAACACTTGATGGAAACGTTCGAGTCTGCGCGCATCCAAACGGCCGCGCGCGCTGTTGGCGTCGCCCAATGCGCCTTAGAACTCGGCCTGCAATATGCGCTGGACCGTAGCCAGTTTGGCCAGCCCATCTTTAACTTCCCGCGCGTATCAAACAAGCTTGTGATGATGGCGGCTGAGCTGATCGGCATTCGCCAGCTCACCTATTTCTCTGCGCGTCAGAAAGATAATGACAAACGCTGCGACTTAGAGGCTGGCATGGCCAAAATGCTCGCCGCCCGCGCCGCATGGGCCGCCGCTGACAACGCCCTGCAAATCCACGGCGGCAACGGCTTCGCCCTAGAATACCCAATCAGCCGCGTCCTACAGGATGCGCGTATCCTGAACATTTTCGAAGGTGCTGGCGAAGTTCAAGCAATGGTCATTGCACGGCGGGTTATGTCAGAGGCGAATTGAGCTAGGGCGATAGCGGACGAGTAACAAAACAAAAGACTCTCAAGAGAGAGGCCACAAGCTATCAATGAAGGGGATCGATAGTTGCAAAGCCCGGTGCGCAAGCGCCGGGCTTTTTTTCAGTATCAGAACAAGGCCACTGCCCGCGTACCACCCACACGGTCCCACCAATACTCACCTTTAAAAGAATCCGCTTCCTTCACAAACCAGCCCCAAAAAAACACTGTGGCCAATGCAACGTATCCAGCAAACATTCCAAGTATATAACGCTGCGCATCCGAGGCATCTGATGAGTCCATAGTTTTATACCCCATCACATAATGTCCTAAGGTCGAACGCTGCAATCTTTTGTGAACCCAAAAGTAGCCCAGAAAAGATACCCAAACGCCTATGCCAACGAATATGTTGAACCCTGTAGACTGCAGCAATTCTAAAACTTCCTCTGGTCCGCGCAGGCGACCTGTAAACAGCCATGCCGTGCAAACGCTCATTGTAAGAATCAAACCAATACTTCCAGCAAGTGATACTTGGTAGTCGATGCAGAACGCTAAAAAGCGCCTCCAGATATTAACTGGTTTCGTTCGGTCCCCGTTCTGCGCCTTCGGCCGCCAAAAGATGCACAAGACGCCAACAAAGCTAGCAATCCCAAGCGCTAACCAATTGCCATAGGGTAGGTATTGGGAAACAACAAAACCTACTAATGCAGCCAGAAGGATGAGAAAAACGGCTGGCCTACTCACCCCCGAACGACCTTCGCCCCGATTAATCCCACCAACATCGCCACCACAAAGGCCAACACCTCAGCGCCGCCAAAGCTGAGCGCCGTTAAAGCTGGTCCGGGGCACAGGCCGACCAGTCCCCATCCTGCGCCAAACAGGACTGCACCGCCCATTAAGCTGGTATCAATCTTGCGATTTTCTGGCACATGAAAGCGCGTTTCAAACGCTGGTGACTTGGCCCGCCAGACAAGGCGATATCCAATTCCCGTAACGACCAGGGCCGCGCCCATAACCAGCGCTAAAGATGGGTCCCAATTCCCAAACACATCCAGAAACGCAATAACCTTTGCCGGGTTGACCATTTGCGACAGGATCAGGCCAAACCCAAATACCAAACCGCTTAGCAATGCTGCAAAAATCTTCATCTCACGCCCCCATCACAAGTGGGCGGATCAGCGCAACAACGGCCATTCCAGCACCCATAAAAATCAAAGTCGCGACGATAGACCGGGGCGACAGACGGGAAATACCGCAAACACCATGCCCGCTGGTACAGCCGCTACCGATCCCCGTACCAACCCCAACCAGCAGGCCGCCAATCACAATCGCCGGCCAATCGGGCATACCCTCAACCTTCGGAGCTTGCCCGCCAAACGCCGTCCAAACAAATGGCGACACAATCAGACCGCCAACAAAAACGGCGCGCCAAATCCGCTCACTATTCTCACCCGCCAGCGCACCGGAAACAATACCGCTAATTCCGGCAATCCGCCCATTCGCCGCCATAAGAATGACCGCGGCAAGCCCAATCAGACCGCCCCCAATCAAAGCACTTATCGGTGTAAAATTTTCCATGCGGACTGCTCCCTGTTTCCGAACTGAGGATTATAGATGGCCAACCTTGCCTGTATTCGCAACACTAGGCCACAAACACCTCGACGGAAAGCTTACGCATCTAGGCTCCCTCCATTCCGAACGACGCTCTCTCACTAAACAAAACTTAATTGACCCACTCATTGCTCAAGGGTTGAGTGACGAAAATACAAATGCAGCAACCGTGAAAACAGTAATAAATATATTCGATTTCTGAAATCAGGCCATGACCATGAAAATCCAAAAATTTGCAGCCATTATTGCTGTAGTTTTGTTTAGCTCCTTCTGGATGAATTCAGCAATTGCTCAATCAAACAGCGAATCTATCATATTACTCAATGCAAGGCTGATAGATGGTAATGGCGATACCCCCAAAGAAAACGTATCGATCCTTATCCAAGATGGCATAATCAAGACGATCTCCGATACCCCCATCAGCTCAAAAACCACGAGAGTCATCGATGTCGCGGGAAAGACAGTTATGCCCGGCCTCGCTGACATGCATATCCATATCACCTCCAGCTGGGACGGAGATGGCTTCAACCTGCTTGGCTATAAAGAACAATTGAATGCTATGCTTTACGCTGGGGTCACGCAAATCCATCAAGAAATAGAATCGGGTCGCTTGTCCGGGCCTCAATTTTTATACTTAGGGCCGCTAGTCGATGGCCCAGACCCAAACTGGCCAGATATCTCTTATTCACTGGCGTCTCAGACACAGGCCAGTCGAATTGTGAACCATCTGCACAAGAGCGGCGTGCACGGGGTGAAAGCCTATGGCGGCCTATCTAGCCCAGAAGTTCGATCCCTTATCCATGCCGCGCGTGAAGTTGACTTGCCTGTCTTTGTCGATCTTTGGGTTCGAATTGGCGCAGAGCATATCATAACATCGGGTCTTCGTGGCTTGGCTCACCCTCCACGCCGCGTGACCCCTGAAATCCTGACTACAATGAAACAACGCGATGTGTATGTCATGACGACTCTTTCGGGATATGAATCCATCCTGAGATTTAAGGAACGTGGTCTTCTAGATAACCCACTCATAGACTCAACAATTGCGCCTGAACGCCTGAGCAGAATGCGAGCTGTCGCTGGCGAAGATTTGACCGATGGAGAGAAAGAAGAGTACGGGTGGCGGCGCGAATTTCTAGACCAGATGATGGATCATATTCGGCAAGTTCACGAAGCGGGCATTCCGGTCGTCGCGGGCACGGATGGCCCAACCAAAGGTGTGTTCCTCGGCGAAGGGCTCCACCGCGAGCTTGAGCTTTTAGTTGAAGCAGGCCTGACTCCACTAGAAGCCATAAGCGCGGCGACACGCAACGGTGCGATGATGATGAAAGCAGAAGATGAATGGGGAACCATCGAAGCCGGAAAACGCGCGGACCTGCTAGTTATCGATGGCCGCCCAGATCAAACAATTTCAGACACTCGAAACATTGTGACAGTGATTCAGGCCGGACGCCTGATTGATCGTAATGACCTAAAGTCCCGGGTTATTGATAGCAAAGATGTCCACGATTTCGTACCGACAGAAAACTAGGCACGCATCATTCCAGCAAACCACTTTGGCGCAATATCGCTAGCGCGGGCTCAAGGTGATCCTGATACTGCTTCCAACGCCCTATTGCCGACTTATAGATCGGCTTTCGAACTTGCGCGACGCTCGCTGTTGCGACAGGGGCTGCATTGTTCTGAAAGTCCAAGCAATCTTGCTCAAATGGCAATCCACAATGCGCTAAAAGTCGCCGTATTTCATTCTCAGGCTGATCGACCAATCGCTCGTAATCCATCACAGTAAACCGAGATGATGGAAGAGCTCGAACATAGACGTCTACCAATTCGTTGAATGCAACGACATAGTTCGCCAAGATCTCCAAATCATAGGCATATCGATAGTGAATTGCGCTAAGCTCAAACAACTGACGATAGATGCTCAAAACGCTATCGGCAGGATGGCGACGCAAGCAGACAATGCGCGCAGTAGGTATGGCTGCGAGAATTGCAGGTGCGAACATGACGTTAATTGGCATCTTATCGGTGAACCTCTCATCGCCATCCAAAATGGCCTCGATCCTGTCTCGATACAAATCACCGATAGCAAGCATATCTGTGCCCGGAGCTTTCAAGAGCATGTTCGCATCGACGATATCTGTTCCGCCACCGCCTAATTGCTCGTGAAAGCTTGCCGCAAACTCCGTACGTTCTCCGGCAGAAATCATTTCAGAGTGACTCGATAAAATCCGATCAATCAACGTGGTCCCGCTGCGTGGCAAACCGACAATGAAAATTGGGCCTTCAGCAGGCGTGTCAATGTCATATTCCAATGTCTTGGCAAGTGACTTGGCCGCCGCATAACTAGCTAGATCTTTTTTCTGTCGATTTGGGATATGCGGAAGGATGAGGGACTTCCCCCTATCCAGCCACGTCATCATGGCGGCCGAATCCCCCAAATCCCCGTAAACTTTCGCAAAGGCATGGGCGATGTTTAGCCCGCCCTCAAGATCCTTTGGGTGGCGCTCCCGCCATGCGATCTCTAGCGGTTCTAGGTCATTCTTGTCTGGTGTCTGGGTGCGGATCAAAGTCAGGTGCACTCGCGCTTGAGTATAGCTTGGGGCCAGATTGAGTGCGGTTAAATAGGCGCTCTCGGCCCCATCAAAGTCACCCATGAATTGAAGCGTCGATCCTAGGTTAAAAAACACTGATGGGTCTTCGGGGGCAACTTCAGATGCTTTGCGATAGAACAATGCGGCATCCGCATGCCGATCTAGCCGGCTCAATGTCGCACCAATAGACGATAGAGTGTATCCGTCTTTGGGGTTCAACCGACGTGCAACATCTATGCTCTGCAAAGCCTTTTTAGGCATGTTCAAATTCGTAAAACATCTCGCCAGTTGAACATGCGGTCCCGGTTCGGGGTGCCCTTTTTCAATTGCAACTTCAAACAGCTTCATCGCCCGCATGAAATCATGGTGCTCATAGGATATAACGCCCATCACATAATAGGCGTCTGGGGTATCGGCATTCTTTTCAATGATTTGACGACAAGCTGTATGCGCTTCGCGATAACGTTTCTGACCAAGCAATTGCCGTTCGTCATGCAAAGGTGCAAAGGGGTGCTGAGGCAATGGACTCATCTCCGACATTTGTACATCATTCGTCTGTCCTATGCAGTTCGCAAGCAGCCAATACAAGCTGTTATACGGCCGAAGGCTAAGACGTCACAAGAAACTATAAGGATCAATATCCGCGCGAACGCGCGCTGCGCTCGGCAGTTTCAAGACTTTCAGCCACGCTGCCATATAAGCCGATAAGTCTACTTCACGCGGCGATGTGATAAGGAACCGCGTGCGATACCGGCCTCTTAGTACACCAATTGGCGCTGGCGCCGGGCCATACACTGTTACACCCTCGCCGTGCGGTGCCGACTTTCCGGCAAGCAAGCCAATCTCTTTACTCATATTCGCGTCAGTAGCCGACAAGATCAGTGCGGCCATGCGCCCAAAGGGGGGTAGCAACAGCTCTTCGCGTACATCGCGTTCTATTTGCAGGAACCCATCCCGGTCACCGGCGGCTAGTGCCTGCATTGCCGGATTATCAGGCTGATAGGTCTGAACCAGCGCTTTTCCCGGCCGCTCCGCACGGCCTGCACGACCTGCGACTTGTGACAGAAGCTGATAGGTCCGCTCGCCCGCCCGCAAGTCACCTCCCTGCAAACCGCTATCGGCGTCCACAACGCCAACCAATGTCAGATTGGGGAAGTTGTGCCCTTTGGCGACAATCTGTGTGCCGACAAGAACATCAATTTCGCCCGATGCCATACGCTCAACGATTCCCATCGTCTCAGCACCGCCATGCGCCGTGTCAGAGGAAAATATCTCAACCTTCGCATTCGGCAGTAAAATGCGAACTTCTTCGGCAATGCGTTCCACGCCCGGACCAACCCCCATCAGTGAGTCTTTCGCGCCGCATAGAGGGCAATTATCCGGCTTTGCCATCGACCATCCCGTTAAATGACAGACCAAGCGATTGGAATAGCGGTGCTCCGTAAGCCAGCTTTCAGTTCCTGGGCTCTTCAACCGCTCGCCGCAGGATTTACAAATAACCAAGGGCGCATAACCCCGGCGGTTCAGGAATAGGAGGCTTTGCTCACCAGCCTCCTTGGTCGCAACCAAGCCACGCTTTAAGACTGGCGATAACCACTCCCCCTTTTCGGGCGTATTGCTGCGCATATCGACCAGATACATATCCGGCAGACGCGCCGCACCCGGCCGCGCAGATAGTTTTAGCCGCTCATAACGCCCCGCTTCGGCATTGACGACAGTCTCAAGCGCCGGGGTCGCAGAGGCGAGAATTACCGCAGCACCCTCCATTTTTGCACGCATAACCGCCATGTCGCGCGCGTGATAGGTGACGCCTTCTTCCTGTTTGAAGCTGGTATCATGCTCTTCATCAACGATTATGAGTTTCAGGTTTCGGAAGGGCAGGAAGAGAGCCGATCTTGCACCAGTAACAATTCGCGCCCGTCCGTGCGCCGTTTCCCGCCAAGTGCGTCGCCGCTCAATATCACTAAGTGACGAATGCCAAGGCGCTGGCCCTGCCCCGAAACGGTCCTCAAACCGCTCCAACACAGCTTGCGTCAACGCAATCTCAGGCAACAACACCAAAATTTGGGCCGTGGGATCCTTAGCTAACGTCTCTGCAATCGCTTCGAAATAGACTTCCGTTTTTCCAGACCCGGTGATCCCGTCCAGCAAGAATGGCTTGAAGCCTCCATCAATCACGGCCTGTCTCAACGTCTTTCCTGCCGCACTTTGTTCGGGGGTTAAATCATGCCCGCTCAAAGTCGGGTCAGGGGCCGGAAACGCCAGATCGGTCGCCACTTTATCAGCCTTTAAGCTCCCCGCTTCAACCAGACCTTTTATGACAGAGCTTGAAACATCCGCCTCTCGGGCGAGGTCTGCTGCACTTGCTGGACCAATCGCCTTTGCGGCATCCAGCACTTTCTCCCGCGCGGGTGTCATCCGGTTGGTGCGATGTCCGGTTAAATCATAAACGGTTTGGGTGGGTGAGGCTGCTAGTCCGCCGCGCGATCGCAATGCCATTGCAAGCACTTGGCCAGCACCAGCCACATTGTACCGCGCGCAAAAAATAATGAATTGCCGCATCGCGGCTGGCATTGGGGGCGTTGGAAAGACACTCACGACCGATTTCAATTCTCTCTCGGTTTGATCGTCAACGATCTCCCAAACCACACCTGTACGCTCATGCTTGCCCAATGGCGCACGCACGTAAGACCCGACCTCAATCTGCAATCCATCCGGAATGGCATAATCAAATGGTTCGGGCAGCGGCATAGGAAAAAGGATTCGGGCCGTTAGCATTCCCCCTCAATAGCAGAGCCCGCAGACGCGGAAACCCATCATTAAGCATCATAGCGCACACTCTGGTCATGGGATTACTCGACGGCTTCCTGAATTATGTGCAGCGTGAACAGCGCCACGCCGACAATACAGTCGAAGCTTATCGCAGTGACCTCTCTGAATTCTTCGGATTTTTAAATGTGCACCTTGGCGATACACCTAGCATTAGGTCCTTCGCGCAATTGCAAGCGCGGGACATTCGCGCCTTCCTCGCGCATCGCCGCCGAGACGGACTGGCCGATGCCTCAATCGCAAGATTGCTTTCAGCGATTAAGAGCTTTTACAAATGGCTTGATCGCGCGCACGGTGTTGAAAATCCAGAAATTGCGTTCCTAACGGGCCCCAAAAAGGCGAAACGCCTGCCCCGCCCAGTTTCACAGGTGGCTGCAAAAGACTTGCTGGAACAAGCCGAAGCCATTCAAGCTGAGCCATGGATTGCGGCCCGCGATGTCGCGGCCCTAAGCCTAATGTATGGCGCAGGCTTGCGTATTTCCGAAACACTCGACCTTCCTGGCGACATGAAGACCCCACCGCAACGCCTGCGCCTAAAAGGCAAAGGCGGCAAAGTTCGTATCGTCCCGCTGATCCCAGCCGTCGTTGATGCCATGACTGAATACGCAAACCTCTGCCCCTACACGATGAGGAAAGACACGCCTTTCTTCTTTGGTGCACGGGGCAAGAAGCTTCAGGCACCTGTGCTACGTAAACAGGTTCAGATTCTTCGCGGAACGTTGGGCTTACCAGAAACAGCCACACCGCACGCACTAAGACACAGTTTCGCAACCCATCTATTAGCCAATGGCGCGGACCTGCGCGCAATCCAAACACTACTGGGGCATGCAAGCCTATCGACAACTCAAGTCTATACAGGCGTTGAGCCGGGGCATCTTCGCAAAGTTCACGCGAGCGCGCACCCACGCGGTTAGGCTCAAGAATGAGGATTCCTGAGTTTGGAAGCTATGGCCTTATTAGTTTCATGCATAACTACATTTATTTGATTACCGTGTAAAACATGCATAAAATAAACTTTGAGGTCGCGTTTAGATCAATTTACCCGCGATTCTTATCTAATCGGTCTCAGGTACAGCGATTTTACGGTCACGATGAAGCAGAGCTAAGGCTATTAGGCAGTTGTGTAATCAACACCTTTTCCCTATGTGAGGGGTCGTTTCAGGGAAACCGATGGGGCCGCTTGTGTCTGACCTAACCCACCTCGACCGGCTAGAAGCCGAGTCTATACATATTATGCGCGAAGTTGCTGCCGAGGCTGAAAACCCGGTGATGCTATATTCTGTTGGTAAAGACAGTGCAGTCATGCTGCATTTGGCGATGAAAGCCTTCTATCCAAGCGTACCGCCATTTCCATTGATGCATGTCGATACGACATGGAAGTTCAGTGAGATGATCAAGTTTCGCGACCGCAAGGCCGCTGAAATTGGAATGGACCTAATCGTTCATTCAAATCAGGAAGGCATTGACGCAGGTGTTGGCCCGTTCACACACGGTTCCGCTGTCCATACCGACATCATGAAGACACAGGGCCTGATACAGGCTCTGGATAAGTACAAGTTCGACGTCGCCTTTGGCGGGGCTCGCCGTGATGAAGAAAAATCGCGCGCGAAAGAACGGGTCTTCTCCTTCCGTACCGCTGAACATCGCTGGGATCCGAAAAACCAACGTCCCGAACTATGGAACGTTTACAATGCGCGCATCCGTAAGGGTGAGAGCATTCGTTGCTTCCCAATCTCGAACTGGACCGAACTTGATATCTGGCAATATATCCGCCGCGAACAGATTGAGATTGTGCCTCTCTACTATGCTGCGAAGCGCCCGGTGGTTGAGTGGGAAGGTAGCCAGATCATGGTTGACGATGAGCGGATGCCGGAAGAGCTACGCAAAACCGCTGTCGAGAAATATGTCCGTTTCCGTACACTCGGCTGTTACCCGCTTACCGGAGCAGTCGAAAGTGAAGCTGACACACTCGAAGAAATTATTCAGGAAATGCTGCTGACCACGTCATCAGAGCGTCAGGGGCGGACAATTGACCGCGATCAGGCCGCTTCGATGGAGAAGAAGAAGCAGGAGGGTTATTTCTAATGTCACACCAGTCCGACCTGATTGCTGACGATATCAATGCATATCTAGAAGCTCACGAAAACAAATCACTGCTACGGTTCATCACATGCGGAAGTGTCGATGACGGCAAGTCCACCCTCATTGGACGTCTGCTTTACGATTCAAAGATGATCTTCGAAGATCAGCTTGAAGCCCTCGAAAGCGACTCAAAACGTCACGGCACCCAAGGCGATCAAATCGACTTTGCTTTACTCGTGGACGGCCTCGCCGCGGAGCGCGAGCAAGGCATAACGATTGACGTTGCTTATCGCTTCTTCTCAACAGATAGACGCAAATTCATTGTCGCTGATACGCCGGGACATGAGCAATATACGCGGAACATGGCGACGGGCGCATCTACAGCTGACCTTGCGATTTTGATGATTGATGCCCGCAAAGGCATCCTGACCCAAACGCGCCGCCACAGCTTTATCGCCAGCTCGCTTGGCATTCGCAAGCTCATCCTGTGCATCAACAAGATGGACTTGGTTGAATATGACGAGGCAGTTTTCAATAATATTGAACAAGACTTCCTTGAGTTTGCGAACGAGCTAAATGCCGGGATTGAGATTCAAGCGATCCCTGTATCGGCCCTCGCTGGCGATAACATCACTAGCATTTCCGACAACACACCTTGGTACACAGGCCCTAGCTTGATGGAGTATCTTGAGACGGTTCCTGTTGGCGATGAACGTAAAGCCGCACCATTCCGTATGCCCGTTCAATGGGTCAACCGCCCGAACCTCGACTTCAGAGGCTTCTCAGGCCAAATCGCATCCGGCAGCATTAAGCCGGGCGACAAGATCAAAACTCTACCAAGCGCGAAGGAAACTACAGTCGAACGCGTCGTCGTTCACGGCGGTGACCTCGCAGAGGGGATTGCAGGCCAGTCTGTGACCCTAACCTTTGCCGACGAAGTCGACACGTCCCGCGGCGACGTCATATGCGCAGCGAATGATCCAGCTGAAGTGTCAGACCAGTTCCAGGCTCGCATCCTTTGGATGTCTGATGACGCAATGCTTCCCGGTCGACGCTACCTTCTAAAAACCGGCGCGAAGACTGTAACTGCGCTTGTTTCAGGCCTGAAGTACCGCATCGACGTCAATGACCTTCAGGATCGCCCAGCCAAGACTTTGAACTTAAACGAAGTTGGTGTTTGTACGCTCAGCCTAGATCAGGCCATCGCTTTCGATCCGTATGATGTGAATCGCGAAACGGGCGGTTTCATTCTAATCGATCGCCTCACCAACAATACAGTTGGTTTGGGCATGCTGGACTTCGCGCTGCGCCGGGCTGGCAACATCCACTGGCAAGCCTTGGATGTGGATCGCGAAACGCTCGCGAGCCAGAAAGATCAGAAACCAGCCGTACTTTGGTTCACCGGCCTTTCAGGATCTGGTAAATCAACTATCGCAAACGCGTTGCAGAAGAAGCTGTTTTCAATGGGCAAGCATACGTTTGTGCTAGACGGCGACAATGTCCGTCACGGCCTCAACCGGGATCTCGGATTTACGGATGAAGATCGCGTAGAGAACATTCGCCGGGTCTCTAGCGTTGCTAAGCTGATGACAGATGCGGGCCTAATCACATTAGTCAGCTTCATCTCACCATTCCGTTCAGAGCGCCGAATGGCACGCAACCTAATGAGTGAGGGTGAGTTTATCGAAATTCACGTCGATACACCTTTGTCTGTCGCAGAAGAGCGTGATGTTAAAGGTCTCTACAAACGTGCGCGCGCGGGTGAGATCAAGAACTTCACGGGCATCGACAGCCCTTATGAAGCACCTAAAGACCCTGAAATCACCATCGACACAGTCAACAACACGCCAGAGTCGGCGGCTGATGAGATTGTGCGTTGGATGGAAGCTAAAGGTCTGCTTGACGCCTAAAGACCTGCGTCAGACTATTCTTTAGCGGGCGGTGGCTTTGTCACCGCCCGCTTTTGGTTTTCGGGTCAAGTGTTCCGCGTATGCGTCAATCACATCGATATCGCCGTCGGCCAGAACTTTGCCTTTATCGAGCACAATTGCGCGATTGCAGGACCGACGCAGCATCCCCTCTTTGTGGGTGGCGAGGATCAAGATTTGGCTACGCTCGATCGTGCCGGCTAATCGCTCTTGCGCGCGTTCTGCGAAGCGGCGATCCCCTGCGCCGATCCATTCATCCATTATGATAATATCTGCGGCAACAGAAGTTGTAATCGCAAACCCTAAGCGAAGTGAGTGCATTCGCGCACGTAACCTGATAATCCGCCATTCTTCGAATGGTCTGCAAATAAAACAAACCGGGCAAGTTTAGTAAGCTGTACTTATTGGATCAGTGCGCCCTTGAATCAAGCTATCACATGGCTTAACCCGACCCAGACGCTATGGCGGCTTGAACACATACCGAGTTTCAGCCACACCACTAAATTCTTAGAGCAAATCGCTTATGGAGCCCGTCGAAATGTCACAGAAAACCCTTATCAGTGCTTCCACATATGGACGGTCTAGCCCTGCTCAGCTGCAATTGGTGCGTGATAATGGATACGAGATTTCCGACAACCTGTCTGACCACTGCCTAAGGCGCGAAAGCATTCGCGTGCAGATTCACGGCATGGCCGACCTGAAAGCACAAGGCGTCTAAAGATGGCTCAATTTGCCCACGAACGCGCCCTCGCTGAAACCGCGGCTAGAAAAGCTGGCGAAGCCCTCGCCGCGCGCGGAGATGCTTTCGTGGGTATCGATAGCGCCGAAGGCCGCGATATCAAACTTAAGGCTGATAAGGCCGCAGAAACGATCATTATCGAAATCCTGTCTGGCGGATCGGACTATCCTATTCTTTCAGAAGAAACCGGATGGACCGCTGAAGAAGGCGATATCTGCTGGGTCGTGGACCCTCTTGACGGTTCAGCAAACTATAACAAAGAAATTCCGTTCTGCTGCACGTCGATCGCGTTGGTCAAAAATGGCGATCCTGTTGTTGGCGTCATCTTCGATTTCAATCATGATGACCTTTATAGCGGCGAAGTTGGTGATAGTGCGACACTGAACGGATCACCAATGTCAGTCAGTAAGGTTGCTGAGAAAAACCAATCCATCCTGTTTACGGGCCTTCCCCTCAAAGGTGACTTCTCAGCAGAAGCACTCGGTGCGATGGCCGCTGACTTCGCCAATTGGAAGAAAGTCCGCATGATGGGTACGGCAGCAACATCAGTTGCCATGGTCAGTTGCGGAAAGGCTGAACGCTACCATGAGATTGGCATCATGATTTGGGATGTTGCAGCTGGCTGCGCGCTCGTCAAAGCCGCCGGTGGACGCGTGACAATGACTGAAGGTCCGCTTGATGAGCCTAAAACGGTCACCGCCGATAACGGCCTGTTCGACTAGACTTCAGGGCGCCAGTTTTTTGTCGCCATTTCAAACCCTGAAAACTCAAAACCGGGCGCAACGATACAGCTGACCAGCGTCCAAGCCCCTAGGCTTTCTGCGGTCTGCCAATGCTGAGCTGGAACCGTAACCTGAGGGCGCTGTCCTGATCGCAAGTCTGGGCCAAGGGTATGGGCTTTTGCGCCTTTCCCGTCGGCTGGAGACAGCGTAAGCGCCAACGGCCCGCCAGCATGCCACAACCAATGCTCATCTGCATCAACCCGGTGCCATGCGGATATCTGATCGGCTTGCAAGAGATAGTAAATCGCCGTGGAAGCTGCGCGATCGTCGCCTTCGGTTCGGTACGTCTCCGCATAGTGCCCCCCCTCTGGATGAGGCTTCATACCCAGCATGCGAATAATCTCATTCGCACCTAAATCCCCAGCTCTGGCGAAGCTCACTTAGAAATTGTCCTTGCGACCACGAATCTCGCCGAACGTCGCAACCGGATCACCGGGATGTCCCATCGCCGCTTGCAGCGCTGGATCGTCTGCTCTCAGAAACGGATTAGTCTCCAACTCCCGCGCAAGACTCATTGGAACAGTTGGTTCACCGCGGCTACGTTTGTCGTCAATCTCATTGATATAGGCTTTTAGCGCGGCATTGTCCGGATCTACCGTTTCAGCAAATCGTGCATTCGCCTGCGTATATTCATGCGCGCAATGAAGTGTGGTCTCTGGGGGCAGAGATTTAATCATCTGCATAGAATTCCACATCATCGTCATATCGCCTTCAAAGACGCGGCCACACCCCAGTGCGAAGACTGCGTCCCCCACGAAAGCGTCTTTCGTCTCCGGCACGAAATATCCAATGTGGCCAAGCGTATGACCGGGAACATCAAACACATGCACCAGATAACCACCAATGGCGATCTGATCGCCGCCGCGCGCTTGAACCTCAATCCCGGGGATCTTTTCTGCCTCGCCAGCAGGGCCTGTGATCCTCGCACCTGTCGCTTCCTTAATCTTCAAGTTTCCACCCGCATGGTCTGGGTGCCAGTGCGTATTTAGGATCCCGGTAATCACCCAGCCAAGCTTTTCAGCTTCGGCAAGATATTTGTCCGCATCGGGCGTATCGATGGCGAAAGTGGCTCCAGAATCTGCGTCATGAACAAGATAGCCATAATTATCATTCAGGCAGGGGAATTGATGTATGCGCAACATGGTACCATCTCAGATAAGTAAAATAAGAAAGTAGTAAGAGCCACATGCGCCAGTCCGCGGCAACCCTCGAAGCCT
This sequence comes from Henriciella sp., assembly GCA_029238175.1. Taxonomy (GTDB): domain Bacteria; phylum Pseudomonadota; class Alphaproteobacteria; order Caulobacterales; family Hyphomonadaceae; genus Henriciella. Next base: position 25,978 of record JAQWGO010000112.1, read on the forward strand.
TTTATGCCTCAAAACTGGGGCAAAAAGCGGCTGATCGTATCGGTGAACGCCTGACCGACCTTTGGGGGCCAGGCAACGGACAACGCATTCTGGGGATAGGCTATACAAGTCCGCTGCTGCCGCTGTGGCAAACTACAGCACGCGCCTGCATTGGTGTTGTTCCAGAGGAAATTGGCGAAACCAGACTTTCATCTGAACGCGGGCAAAGCCTTTGCCACGCCCCCGAACACCGCCTTCCCTTTAGCGAAGGCATGTTCGACAAAATCCTACTCATGCACGCGCTAGAGGAAGCTGAAAGCCCCCGGCAACTCCTACGCGAAGCATGGCGCGTCATGGCTCCGGAGGGCCGCATCGTTGTTGCCGTCACCAACCGCCGCAGCCTTTGGTCCCTCAATGATGCCGAACCATTCGGACATGGCCGCGCATGGACACGCCGGCAGATGGTGAACTTCCTCAATGATAGCCTTTTCCAAGTGACCGCTAGCACAACTGCTGTCCATATGCCGCCAGTGAATTGGCCAATCGTCACCGCAGCGGCCAAATCATGGGAACAAGTTGGCGAGTTTATCACGCCCGGATTAGGCGGCGTTGTCCTCGTTGAAGCGGTTAAGCACCTCTACGCAAAACCCGGCGGCGGTGCAGGCGCGCCTGTGACCCAAGCCGTAAAGGCAGGCAAGAAAAGCACAGTTCTGCCCAGAAAGCTGGCATGGCAAGAAAAGACGCCCAAACCGCAGGACTCAGCGATTGACGCAGCCCTGCCACACGATACCTGTACATTTGAAACACCTACTGGAGCTGGGAAATCATGAAACTCGTTACAGCCATTTTCAAGCCAAGCCGTCTTGATGCGGTCATTGATGCGCTCGGTGAAACCGGGGTTTCTGGCCTAACCGTGTCCGAAGTTCGTGGATACGGCCGCCAGCAAGGCAAGACCGAAGTTTACCGCGGTGCGGAATACGAAGTCCGCCTTCTGCCAAAGGTCAAAGTCGAGGTGGCATGTTCAGCCGCGGACGCTGAACGCGTCGTAGAAGCAATCTCTACATCAGCTAACACAGGCACAATCGGTGACGGTAAAGTCTTCGTTCTTGATCTGGAAAGCGTTGTTCGCATCCGTACAGGCGAGCGTAACGAGCAAGCCATCGGCAGCTAAAGCAGAACTAATCTGGTCGGAGTGGTGCTCCGCCTCTTGATTTTCCGCGTGCTTCCCGGCACGTGACCATGCTCAGACATGGAGCATGTGATGACAGGGCCTAAGCCACTACCGAATATCCTTGAGATTACGCCATATAAAGGCGGCCAATCGCTTGAGAATGCGCATAAACTGTCCTCGAATGAGAACCCACTCGGTTGCAGCCCTTTGGCGTCAGCAGCTGTAGAGCGTGCTGCCAAGTCACTCGAACTCTATCCTGATGGCTCTGCTGCTGCTTTGCGCGAAGCGATCGCTAAAAAATATGGGCTAGATGCCGAACGCATTGTTTGCGGCTCTGGCTCAGACGAAATTTTCCAACTTCTCGCCCGGGCCTATTTGCGCCCCGGCGACAATATTGTGCAGTCTCAGCACGGCTTCCTTGTCTACCGCCTTGTCGCCCAACAATCAGGCGCAGAAACACGTAGCGCACCTGAAAAAGATCTGACCGCTGATATCGATGCGATGCTGGAACTTGTCGACGAAAACACCAAGATCGTTTTCCTCGCCAACCCAAACAATCCAACGGGCACCTATATTCCCTACTCTGAGGTCAAGCGCCTGCACGAAGGTCTACCAGAAGACGTCCTTCTTGTACTGGACGGCGCATACGCAGAATACGTTCACAATAATGACTATAGCGCCGGAATGGAATTAGCAGGTGAAATGCCGAATGTGCTAGTCACGCGGACATTCTCAAAAATTCACGGCCTCGCCGCGCTTCGCTTAGGCTGGGCCTATGGTCCAGAGAGCGTTATCGACGCCATCCACCGCACACGCGGTCCTTTCAATGTGAATGCCGTTGCGCAAGCTGCCGGGATTGCCGCGATAAATGATGAAGCTTTCCAAGCTGCCTCAGTCGCGCACAATGATGCTGAACTCCTTCGCGTCAGTGCAGCCGTCGAAAAAGCAGGCTTCAAAACATATCCAAGCGTTGGCAACTTCGTCTTGATCCGCTTTCCAGAAACGCCAGGCCGGACCAGCGCTGAGGCCGATGCCTTCCTGCGCAAGAATGGCATCGTCATTAGAAATGTCGCGGTTTATGGTCTGCCCGATTGCTTGCGCGCCTCTATCGGCACGGTTGAACAGAATGATCAGATGATTGCCGCGTTTGAGGCTTTCGCGAAAAGCTAATGGGTGACAACGCGTTCAATCGTATTGCCATTATCGGCATAGGCCTGCTCGGTTCTTCAATCGCGCATGCGGTAAAGTCCTATGGCGGGGCTGATGAAGTATTGCTTTGGGACGCCGACACAGATGTCAGGGCGCGGGCCTCACGCGTCGTACCGGGGCAAGTCACAGAGACGGCAAAACAGGCCGTATCGAACGCTGATTGTGTAATCCTATGTACGCCCGTCGGTGTACTTGCCAGTGTCACCGCTCTGATCTCACCTGACCTTAAAGCTGGCGTCATACTCACCGATGTAGGGTCTGTGAAAGACAAAGCCGCTAGCGATATGTCCGCCAATGCTCCGGTGCACGCCCATGTTATTCCGGGTCACCCAATTGCGGGCACCGAAAAATCTGGACCCGAAGCAGGCTTTGCCAGCCTATTCCACGACGCATGGCATATTCTCACGCCGCTAGAAGACCACACTGAAGAATATCTAGCAGCTGTAGATACTTTAGAAGCTTTTTGGAAAACATTGGGCGCGAAAGTCGAAACGATGGATGCGGCGCGCCATGACCGCGTATTGGCCATCACGTCTCACCTCCCTCACCTGATCGCCTATAATATCGTCTCTACGGCATATGACATGGAAAGCATCGAAGATGGCGAAGTCGTAAAATACTCCGCCGGTGGTTTTCGCGATTTCACACGTATTGCGGCCTCTGATCCAACCATGTGGCGCGATGTTTTCCTGACCAATAAAGATGCGGTTCTCGAAACACTGGGGCGCTTCAGCGAAGATTTAGCCGCCCTTCAACGCGCCATACGCTGGGGCGACGGCGATACGTTGATGAAAGAATTCACGCGCGCGCGCGGCATTCGCAAAGCGATTATCGACGCCGGCCTTGATACAGACGAAGCTGATTTCGGCAGACGCTCTAACGATAGTTCAGAGAAAAGCTGAACGGGCGACGCTCCCCTTAAAAACGCCGCCCATCCTTGTGCCTAATCGGAGCAAGGCACCTTCGCGCGTGGAGATGTGGCGCACCTACGGACAGTGCTGTGGGTCTCCTTCGCGGTCGGACGCCAGCTTCAGAATTGACTGCAATCAACTCTTCAGCCCCCCGTCCTGCATTCTGTGTTAAAGAACCTAACCTGAATGAACTGCGTGTAATGCGTTGGCAGGCGTTCATGTTGGTTGGCCTATGTTCATATTCAGGCGATCGTGGAGGAAACAAATGAAACAAAGGCACATCTTTTTTGCCGCCTTGGCAGGCCTATTTGCAACAGCATGCACAACCGTAGAGCTTGAAGCGATATCCGCAGGATTAGCGCAAGGTTTGGCCGAAGCGTCCTATGATCTGAACACTCAACAATACGGATATAACCCAGCTTATTCGGGGCCGTATTATGCGCCCACGGGTTTCTCATCATATTCCGGGTGGCCCACGACCTACTCATACGGCCAATATGTCGGCGCGTTTAGCTGCTCACATACCGGAGATTTCTACACTTGCGATAGCGACGGAGATGGCTTTGCAGACATGTATGGCAACTCAAGCACAGGCTCATTCTCATCGTCTCACCTTCGGGTGAATGGCCGCGGCAAAGCGTTCACATGGGATAGCGCGTGCGGATGCTGGGAACGTGAGCCTGCTTATGATGGCCCGCGCACAGGGCGCCACAAAAACTATAGAGATTACGACTATGATTAGAGCGATCTTACTCTCCAGCTTAGCGATTGGCTTATCAGCTTGCGCAACAAGCACGCCTTATGGCGCCGCCGCACGTGAAGGCGCTAAAGGCTACGCCGTGCAACCGATTGAGAACAATCGCTTCCGCGTGTCCTACCGCGATAATGACGCTGAAACGGCAAGAACCAGAGCTTTGCGCCGCGCCGCAGAGGTCACGCTAGAAAACGATGCTGAATGGTTTCAAGTTGTGAACGCTTACGATGATGAATTCAGCCAAGACCGTCGCGGCGGCTCTTCGGGTTCACGTGGCAGATCAAGTGTCGGCGTGGGTCTAGGGATCAGTCTTCCCCTTGGCGGCGGAAACTCTGGCCCGGTCACGCACGTGATAGAGATTTTGACCGGAAGCGGCGATAAACCTGCGAATGCACGCATCTATGACGCAGAAGATGTCGTCATGAACCTAACCGGACGCTAAGCCGGAATTTCCTCACCCGCCCAATCGAACGCCTTGCCACTATCGCCGGGCGTCAGATGACCGATGACGTCCAGTAAATAGCCCGCCGACTGCGCCGGGGTAAACAATTTTTTATCTGGGACATTTCCCTGAAATGGTTCAGATAGGCCTGTATCGACTGTCCCGGGATGCAGTCCAACCGCAATAAAGTCTTCATTTCGCCGGGACTGTTCAATCGCATAATTTCTGATCAGCATATTCAGCGCTGCTTTAGATGCACGATAGGCATGCCACCCGCCAAGCCGATTGTCCGAGATCGATCCCACCCGGGCAGACAAGGCAGCAAAGACCGCGCGCCCTTGGCGCGGCATGATCGGTAAAAAGTGCTTCGCAACCAGACCCGGCCCAAACGTATTGATTTCAAAAATCCGGTTAAACGATGCCATGTCCTGATGCCGATACGACTTTTCTGGCTGCAAACTGCCATCTGAGAGTAGGCCCGTTGCCACAATGACAAGGTCCGGCACGCCAGCTGCTTTGATCGCCGCAGCCGCTTTTGCGATACTGTCTTCATCCAGAATATCAATTTGGCCAGCCTGTATTTTTGGATGCGATCCTGCAGCACCCGACCGGGAGAGCGCATGCACAATTTCAACATCACGCTGATTTGCCAGCGCGCTAACTAAAGCTGCACCTATACCGCCCGTTGATCCAATAATAACTGCCCGCATAATAATACTCCTGCTCACGACAGGAATTAGAACGACCGCGCAGGATACAAGCCTTTAAACGCGCAATCCCGTTTTCCCGCGAAAAATAGTCAGCAAGTCCAGCTGCGCCTCTAACGGCTCACCTTCCGCTTCAGAGACAGCAACCAGCATACTGTCCATATCAACGATCTGTTTCGGCCCCATGCCAGATGTGTTCTGAATAAAATCAGTCATTCGCGTCATAATCGCATGGTTCGTGCCGGCATCGCGGGTCAACCATCCGGCCTGCGCGATCAATTCATCTGCATCTCGCTCTGTGAAGTCGAAATGATGCATAATCTCACCACGGATTGCGGCTTGTTGGTTTTCCGTCAACGGCCCGCGCGCCATTGCAACCTCCAACATCAAAATTGTCGCCGCCTCTCTTGGATCATCCACGACATCAAGACCACCTTTGCCGCTACGATGCTTAAACATCATTCTACGCGGCAGGTTCACAACTGATTCGGCCACCTTGCGACCATCCTTAGCAACATCGCCAAGCATTTTCAGACGCCAGTACCAGACAGCGACAAACCCAATAATTCCGATCAGAATACCAATGATATGCATCTGTTTCCCTCAGTTCCTCTATCGTACTGCGAACGCTCACACGGTTGAAGCAAAAAGCAATCACTGCCACATTAATTATATGAACCAAAAAGAGCATAATACATTTTGTCAAAGCCTGCCCGCAACATCGCATGTGGTTCAGTGGGGCAATTCCGATGTCTGGAAAGTTGGCGGCAAAGTCTTTGCTATCGCTGGGTGGGGCGAGGCTGATGTGTTCGACGTAACCTTCAAGGTCTCACCCCTGTCATTCGATATCCTCAAAGACCAACCGGGTTTGCGTCCAGCCCCCTATCTCGCCTCGCGCGGGATGAAATGGATCCAGCATTACGCCCTGCCCGGTTTGAATGATGAAGACCTAAAAGCCTATATAAAGGAAAGCCACCGGCTTGTGGCCGATGGCTTGTCCAAGAAAAAGCAAAGAGAGCTTGGCTTACTTAACGATTAAGGCGTTTCATCGCTAATCGCCGCATCGATACCCTCTGAATTGTGCGCCTGTTGAACGACATAGGCGCGAATAGACTCAATCTCGTCTTCCGACAGAACATCGGCGAATGAGACCATGCCGATCGATTGCAGGTTACCGTCCGCGACAACGCCTTTCCAAGCCTCTGGGCTTGATGCGTAGCTCGACCAGCGTAGATCGGGCAGCACGCCTGCACCAACCGCAAACGGGCCATGACAAACGGTACAGTTACGCGCGTATTGAACTAAGCCCTCTGCAAGCTGCGCTTCATTGCCAAACTCTTCGGTCTTCGGCGTGCGATCCACAAGTGGCACATCAATGTCCGCAATCACCTGATCCCCGCCCAGCTTGAAGGTCACAACCTTACCAACCGAAGGCGGCACAGCTTGAGGCGCGGCAACCCCACCTGCTGAAAGCAAGTAGGCCGAGCCCCATCCGGTCGTAATCGTCACATATTGCTCACCGTCAATCGCAAAAGTACCCGGGCCAGAAGCGGCGCCTGATTTAACATCATGCACCCACAATTCTTCACCAGTGGCAGCATTATAAGCTGCAAACTCGCCATTCAGTTTACCCTGAAAAACGACACCGCCAGCGGTCGACAGAACCCCGCCATTCCACGGCCCCTCATGCTCTACCGTCCAGCGCGCCTCATTGGCGACCGGATCCCAGGCAATCAAGCGCCCTTTCAGACCTGACCGAAGGAATTTGAACACCTCACTTGGAATAATCGGAGGAACCTCAGCTGCGAAATCTGCACCTGTATTCCACTTTGTTGAATTCTCTTGAAAGCGTGGATCCTCGGCATAGGCCTGCGGTATTTCCTGCGCCGGAATATAGGCGAGACCAACGTCAGGATTAAACGCCATCGGGTGCCAGTTATGGCCGCCCAGCGGTCCTGGCGTCTGCAAGTATGGAATTTCAGCATAACGCGCTTCAGGCACCTCAATCGGTCGCCCTTCTGCCGTCAATCCTGTAGTCCAATTCTGGGGAACGTACCCCGCGCCCTTAATGAACTCACCCGTGGCTGCATCAATGACATAGAAATAGCCATTCTTAGGCGCCTGCATAACAACGCGCCGATCTGCACCGCCCTCACCGAGAGGTAAGTTCGCGAGGATCAGTGTTTGTGTGGCTGTATAATCCCAATTATCTCCGGGCGTCGTCTGGAAGTGCCACTTATAAGCGCCCGTATCCGCATCAACTGCCACGATAGACGACAAGAATAAATTGTCCTTACCCGATGGATCGCGGAAAGTTTGGTTCCATGGGGAGCCATTACCAACCCCAAAAATGACAGAGTCATTTGCTTCGTCATAGATGATGGAATCCCAGACGGTTCCGCCGCCACCGGCGTCTTTCCACTCACCCTCTTCACCCCACGTAACATTCCCAACTTGTTCAAAAGCCGCATCAGAGGCCGCCCCATCAGGCTCCTTGTTTGGATTTGGTACGGTGTAGAACCGCCAAACCGTCTCGCCCGTATTCACGTCATAGGCTGAGACATAACCGCGAACACCCAGCTCAGCGCCGCCATTCCCAATCAGAACTTTCCCATCAACAACGCGCGGCGCGCCCGTAATCGTATAAGGCCGAGATTGGTCAACTGTCACCTTGGACCAAATAACCTCACCTGTTTTGGCATCCAACGCCTGAACTCGGCCATCAATCACTCCAAGGAACAGCTTGCCTTCATAAACGGCAACGCCCCGGTTCACGACATCACAACACGCATTCACGCCAACGGCGCGGTCAACATCCGGATCATGCACCCAAATCTCTGCACCCGTTTTGGCATCCAGTGCATACACAACAGACCAAGCCGAAGTCACATACATGACGCCGTCAACCACGATTGGGGTCGACTCAACACCGCGTGACGTGGCTAGATCATACGTCCATGCCACCCCTAGGTCGCCAACGTTTTCCGCACTGATACTGGTCAGTAGAGAATGTCGCTGCTCATCATAGGTGCCGCCATAAGACAACCATTCTTCAGGCGTCTGATCAGCATTCAGCAAGCGCTCATCAGTAACATTCGCGAACTTTTCTGGTTCTGGGGTATCGGTCGTCGTGGCCTCTTGCGGGCCTCCGCACGCCGATAGAACGATAGCAGATATAGCGGCCAAAGCCGCTAACTTTAAATGCTTCTTGGGCGTTTCCATAAAGCGCCTCCCTTGTTTCCTCACATCCGACAGCTTCTTCGAGCCGTTCGTTAGTGTTTAGAGTATGGAAAACGATGCCCCTGTCGAGGGCAGACGCTGGGTAAGGTGGATTAACTCCCGGAACGCTCAACCGGTGTACGAGCCGCTAAGCGCGAGACCCGGCGCTCAATTTGGGTAATGATGCCAGACGCAACATCTAACTCAGATGCTTTCTCAATACCCTCAAGACCCGGCGATGAATTCACCTCCAAAACCATTGGGCCATCTTTCGATTGCAAAATATCAACGCCTGCAACATTCAACCCTAGAACCTTCGCCGCCCGGACCGCTGTTTTGCGTTCTGCCACGCTCAATTTGACTGCAAGCGCTGCGCCGCCACGGTGTAGATTTGAACGGAACTCACCCTCAGCCGCCTGACGCTTCATTGCCGCAATAACCTTGCCGCCAACGACAAGACAGCGAATGTCTGCGCCCGCTGCCTCTTTGACAAAATCTTGGATAAGGAAGTTTGCGTCTAACCCGCGAAAGGCATCAACAAGGCTTTCAGCCGCCTTCTTCGTCTCAGCCAGAACAACCCCTTTGCCTTGCGTCGAAGATAATAGTTTCAAAACGACTGGCGCTTGGCCAACAAGATCAACAAGATCTTTCGTGTCCTTAGGTGAGTGTGCGAATGCCGTAACCGGCATACCAATACCGGCTCTGGCCAAAAGCTGATGGGAGAGCAGTTTGTCACGCGATCGACCGATCGCATCGGCCTCGTTCAAACACCATGCCCCTGTGGACTGAAACTGGCGCAGCACAGCCATGCCATACTCCGTCATTGACGCGCCTATGCGAGGAATGATGGCGTCATACTGGGGAAGAACCCGTCCATCATAGTGAACTTCAGCTCGCTCTCTCTCGACCCTTAAATAGCACCGCGATGTGTTGATCGCATCAATCGTATGCCCGGCCCCGATCGCAGCCTCCATGAGACGAGATGATGAGTAATTATTGGGTTCCCGTGTTAATATTGCGATCTTTAGGCTTTGCTTCTCCGCGGCTGCTTTTTGCGACTCTTTCGAGTACAACCCATAAGAAAGCTCACCCTGCACAAAGCTTCTATTCGGCGCAATCAAGGCATCTTCACCAATCGCTGACCGACCCAGCAACATCCGGTAACTCATCGTCTCGCGATTAGTCAGTGTAATCTGAATACGCTTTCGAACCGATCCAATGACCATATCCGTGGCGATGACGGGACGGGTCTCAGTTTGCCCGTTCGAGCTGGTAACTTCCCGATCATCGATGATCGGGGCCTCACAAACGCGCTTTAAACGTGGCCGGTCTGGTGACGGACGTATTGTAAACCTAACATGTTCCACACCGTCAGCATCGCGAAAGCGCTCAACATCATCTGCGTGCAATGCCGATGTACGTGCGCCCGTGTCTACTTTAGCTTTAAGTGCAGCAAGCCCTAGGTCAGGCAGCGATAGCCACTCCTCCCATCCCAATTCAAGACGTGTACTCATGTCAGGCACCTAAAGCGTGTTTGGGCCATTTGAACCAATCTCAGCGAAGCACAAGCAGTTTTTATGCACTCGCGGTAAGCAAATCAGCCTGCGCCGCATCAATCGCGGCCGCTATAATGCCATGCCACTCGCCGCGGCTACCTGCTTCGGCACTTCCGGACGGAAACGTGACAGAACGCGAGGCATTCACACTACCGCCTTCGCGTCGATTTCCGCCATCCTTGGCCGGACCGAAGCCCGCCATCGCTTCGGTTGCGCCTGCGCCCTGCGCCCCATAGCCCGGCACCAAGAACAGGGCGTCAGGTGCCAAATCGCGCAAATGCTTAGCTTCATCTGGTCCGGTGGCCCCGGTCACAAGCATAAGCCCAGACCAACCACTGTCACCCTTCAGCCGTTCCATCATAGGGGCGAGGCTCTCTACTACGCGCGCATAAAGCGGCGCGCCCTCAAGGTCGCGTGCCTGATAATCAGCGCTGCCCGGGTTACTTGTTCGAGCAAGAACGATCACGCCTTTGCCAGATTCCTCTGCAGTACGAACATGCGGCTCCAATGTATCCAACCCCATGTACGGGTTCACCGTCAGGGCATCACACTTAAACGGCGCATCGGCAGCTAGGTAAGCGCTCGCATAACCCTCTGCCGTCGACCCAATATCGCCGCGCTTGGCATCCATGAGCACGATCAATCCTGCTTCAGTCGCAACATCGCAAACATGCGCCAGTGCTCGCATGCCTTGCCAGCCATGACGCTCAAACAGGCCAGCTTGCGGCTTCACGATCCCTGCACGCCCGGCGACGGCGGCCACAACAGCTTCGCCCCAAGCCGCCAACCCGTCTGGCGTGTCGCCGCCAAATAGGTCGGGAATACGTCCGCGATGAGGATCGATCCCAACACAAAGCGGGCCATGCTTACGTGTTGCCGCGATCAGTCTGTCAGCAAACATCGCTTAATCCTCTACGCTGCAAGCAACTTTCACCACTTGCAGATTGCGACGCGCATAGTCTGCCTCACGGCCATAAGTGTCAGGTGAAAAGCTGCGCGGGCGATCGCCCAAAAGATCAACGCCGGATGCTTTAATGAAGTTCGCGACAGAGTCGGGAGAAGCCGTATAAATGCGTCCGCGCCTGACACTCTCAGCGACAATGACGCCTCTAACGCGGCCCGTTTCGTCATAGACTGGCCCACCACTGAGCCCGCCTAGCGACCCCATTAGCCCGCGCGTACGGCCTGTCTCAGCCCACGCCAAAACAGATTCGCTGCTCTGCCGGTTTCCTCTTGAGATCATATTTGAACGCGCCATGAGCCGCGAAGCCGCTTCGCCGGGCCGCCCCTGCGGATAGCCCACATGGTAACCGTAGGTGCCAATCCGCAGCTCAGAATCGGTATCTAAAGCGACCGGGCTTGGGCTTTGACTTGTCTCAATTATCGCCAAGTCATTACCCGCCGAAACGGTAACAGACGTCGCCTTCACATATTGCCCCGGCGCAACGAGCAATGAAACTTCACTACAGCCATCAACCACGTGTCTAGCCGTCAGCCATTGACCTTGATCATTTACCGCAAAGGCCGTTCCAACACCGCTGCTAGGCGCCGTGACTTGCACCAAAACACGTTCATCGAACGCAGATACAGGCGGCAACATCGCCCCTTCCTGAGAGATTGCCTCAGGCGGCGGCGGCGGTGCATCGTCGTTGGAACCCGAAAAAATAACCCATAGCACAACGCCTAGAGCGAGACCGTAGACAACCCAGTCTGGAATCCACTTCATAGCGCTGCTTTGCTCCTATATCCGGCCAATATTCGGATCCCACAGACCCGCAGCCAAGATCATCGCCACGGCAAGCTTGGAGGCAATCAAGACTATCGCCGCGCCAGCTTCGTCATTTTGAATTCTCTGCGGAATGTCACGCAGGATCATATCAATGATTCGATAGGTCAAAAGCTGCAGCAGCAAAGACACTGCGCCCCAAATCAACAGATCCAAATATGTAAGGCTAGAGGCCAAGCATGATGCAATCGGTATAGCCAAACCAACAATCGCACCCGCCAGCGCGAGACCTGCAGCCCCATTCCCGCCGCGCACCAAGGCTAACTCTTTCCAAGGCGTCAGTAGGATATAAATCGTGCTCGCCAGCAGCAGTAAAACGCCCGCCGTACTCGTCATTAGAAGGAAATCAGGAAAGCCCTGCCGGAAGGATTCTAACGTTGCCGTCATATTCGACTCTCTCACCTATGCTCCCACCCATGATTGGTCTAACCATGCCTTGTGATGCGCTCAAGACGGAAGGTTGATTATGCTTCAAGGAAAAACAGCTTTGGTGACAGGCTCGACAAGCGGAATTGGCCTCGGGATCGCGAAAGCCTTAGCAAAACAAGGCGCTGACATTGTTCTGAGTGGCCTCGCCAGTGATGCAGAAGCAGACGCATTAAAATCCGAACTTTCTGATAGTTTCGGCGTGAGGGTCGGTTTTTCGGGCGCAAACCTCACCGACCCCGACGCGATCGAAGGTATGATGGGCTATGTGGCACGCGATTTCGGCGGCGCAGATATCCTCGTGAACAATGCCGGCGTGCAGCATGTTGCGCCAATTGAAGACTTTCCGGTCTCGCGCTGGGATTTGATTATTTCACTCAACCTTTCGGCTGCCTTTCACACCACACGTATGGCGATTTCAGGCATGAAGGAAAAAGGCTGGGGCCGCATCATTAACACCGCTTCGGCCCACGCACTCGTCGCTTCACCTTACAAAGCCGCTTATGTCGCCGCAAAACATGGCATCGCGGGTCTAACTAAAGTCGTCGCACTCGAAGGTGCCGAACACGGCGTACGCTGCAACGCCATCTGTCCCGGCTATGTCTATACACCGCTCGTAGAAGGTCAGGTTGCCGATACAGCTAAAGCCCGCGGCATGACTGAAGAAGAAGTGAAACGCGACGTCCTTTTGGCTGCCCAACCAACAAAAGAGTTCGTCACCACTGAACAGATTGGCGACATGGCTGTATTCTTATGCTCGGCTGGCGGCGCGAGTATGAATGGTTCAATCATTCAAATGGATGGCGGTTGGACCGCACAATAAAAAGGCTGATCAAATGACAAGGCACACGCAGGCGCAAGTTGATGAGTGGCGAAACGAAGGCGCTATCCTATTGGATCAGTTTCTAACACCGGATGAAATCAAGCCGTGTTTCGATGACATGCGTGCCCTTTATGGCAAGCGCACACCGGATCAGATGGTTGAACGCAAGGATGACCATCACGGACAGGTCGGCACATTCAGCATGGATCAATTCCGAAACAATGAAGACATGCCGTTCGACTGCTCACCGGCTCTAAACTTGCTTGGCCTAAGTCCCACCCTCATCGCGATGGCCAAAGACGCGCTAGGCACCGATGATGTCCGCCTCTACCAATCCCATACATGGGCCAAATATACCGGAACTGCAGATTATGAGCAGCCGTTTCATTGCGACTTCAAAAACCACACGCTGACCGTCCCATCTGAAGACGCGATCGGTCGCACGATAAACTTCATGATTTATCTCACCGACGTGACAGAAAACCACGGCGCGATCTCTTATGTGCCATTGTCAGACAGCGACCCGATCACGGGACCGAATCGCGAGATGTTCTTGGACACTGATATCGAAACGCAGCATCGGCTCAAACAAGTCGAGAAACGCGGCGTTGGCAAAGCAGGCTCAGTTTTTGCCTATGGCATTGATGTCTATCATCGCGGCATGAATCTAACTGTTCCGGATGGATGCAGGTACACACTCACTGCCAGTTATAAGGCTGCTGGAAATGATATGATCGGCTGGTCGGCTTGGCCGCATTCTTTCATGAAACCTTGGCACCTATTGATTGACAATGCCGATCCAGAACAGTTGGCCTGCCTAGGTATTCCTAGGCCTGGAGATCCATTCTGGACACCAAGAACCATTGAACGCGCAAAGCTACGCTGGCCGAACTGGAACATGGACCCATACGAACATCGCACACGGGCCTGAGCCTAAATGATTCTGAATGTTATTATGTCCGTACACGTACGATACGCGGCGATCTCTGCGGAATAAATAACATATCCTTTGGCGGAAAAGGTGTTGATTGCTGAGTTCTCTTCGCCTAGCGAGCACCCAACACTGGCGGGTCGCCGGGTTGCTTGAGAGACTGACATGACGCTTGCTGGCTATGAAGTTTTCGCAATCATTGGGTTTTTGTTCGCGGCCTACGCCGTGATTGCCAACGATTCCATTCAAACGCTGGGGACGTTCTTAGCGTCAAACTCGCATAGACCTTGGTGGGTGCTTTGGTTGTTCGCGGCTGGAATCATGGTGGCTGCGCTTTTGTTTCAGCTATTCTATGGCGGCGACATTGCTGACGGAAAACTAAACAAACTCCCCTATCCTGAAGGTGGCATTAAGTGGTGGCACGCTTTGCCGCCGCTGGTCCTCCTGTTTCTAACGCGCTTTGGCATCCCGGTATCAACAACCTTCCTCGTCTTAACAGTCTTTGCCCTTTCAGGTGGCGCTGAGACGGATGGTGTGATGACAAAAATGCTCATCAAATCGCTAACTGGATACGTCGTTGCGTTCGCAACCGGAGCCCTGATTTGGCTCGCGATTTCCCGCATATGGGAAGGCTGGGTTGGCCGCACACGTGACGATGATGAGCGGCTGCACCCAATCTGGACCCTGTTCCAGTGGTCAACAACAGGTTTCCTTTGGTGGACTTGGCTACTGCAGGACTTTGCCAACATCTTCGTATTCCTACCACGTACACCAGTCCTAGACGCCGATGGCGCGGTCACGGCGATGACATTTGCCCCAGCATCCATCATATTCGGCACTGTCGTGATGGTCTTGATGATGGCGTATATTTTTAGAATGCGCGGTGGTGGAATTCAGAAAATCGTTCTGTCAAAAACCCACACGACAGATATTCGCGCTGCGACGATTGTTGACCTGATCTACGCAATTGTCCTGTTCTATTTCAAAGAACTGAACGACGTTCCAATGAGCACAACATGGGTCTTCCTAGGCTTGCTTGCTGGACGCGAGATGGCGATCTCTCTTGTCACCGCATTACGCGAAAAAACAGACGCCTTCAAAGATGTTGGCAGCGATGCAGGCAGAGCCTTTATTGGCCTTCTGATCAGCGTCCTCCTCGCCGTTGGCGTTCCATATATCGCGACGGGAATTCTGCCGAATTTCTAAGAACGCCACAAAATACAAACAATAAAAAAAGCCCCGCACGCCATGTCCGGGGCTTTTCTTTTTTACCAAACCGTCGGGCTAACCGCGTTCGAATGGATCGCGCATCAAGATGACATCTTCGCGTTCCGGAGATGTCGAGACGAGCGCGCAGGGCTTGCCTACAAGCTCTTCAAGGCGGCGAACATATTTAACAGCCTGAGCCGGCAAATCGTTCCAAGAGCGCGCGCCGCGTGTCGAATCTGACCATCCGGGCATGCTCTCATAAACGGGCTTCACCTTGGCTTGGGCCGCAGCGGTTGCTGGCAGGTAATCCATGACCGCGCCGTCGACGTCATAACCAACGCAGATTTTCAGTTCGTCCATACCATCAAGCACATCCAGCTTCGTTAGCGCGATACCGTCTACGCCAGAAACCGCGCAGGCTTGGCGTACCATAACCGCATCGAACCAGCCGCAGCGACGCGCACGGCCCGTAACGGTACCAAATTCATGGCCGCGCTCACCCAAACCCTGACCGACTTCATCAGTCAGCTCTGTGGGGAACGGCCCTGCGCCAACGCGGGTCGTATAAGCTTTTGCCAATCCAAGCACATAAGAAATCGCGCGAGGGCCAAGACCCGTCCCGGCTGAGGCCTGACCTGCGACCACGTTTGAAGACGTTACGAATGGGTATGTCCCATGATCAACATCAAGCATAACGCCCTGCGCACCTTCAAACAGGATACGGCGACCAAGTTTCTCACTCTCGCCAAGAACTTTCCAAGCGGGGCCCGCAAAGGCCAAGACTTGCGGCGCAATCTCCAACAATTGAGCCTTGAGTGCAGCGGCGTCAGGGGCTTCCAAGCCCAAACCGATCCGCAACGGCGCGTGATGCGCAATCAAACGCTCCAGCTTTTGATCCAGCGCCTCTTCGTCAGCCAAATCAGCGACACGGATGGCCCGGCGGCCAACCTTATCTTCATAGGCTGGGCCGATGCCGCGTTTCGTTGTGCCAATCTTCGCGCCGTCGCTGGCTGCGCCTTCGCGCGCCGCGTCCAAATCTTTATGCCAAGGCAAGATCAAACATGCTGTTTCAGCAAGCAAAAGATCATCCGGCGTCAAATTGATGCCAGCCTTCGCCATACCCTCAAGTTCGGAAAGTAATTGCCAAGGGTCCACGACGACACCGTTACCAATTACGGATAATTTCCCGCCGCGAACGACGCCTGAAGGCAATAGATTCAGCTTATAAACTTCGCCATCGATAACCAGTGTATGGCCTGCATTATGTCCGCCTTGAAACCGGGCAATGACGTCTGCGCGATGCGACAGCCAATCAACAATCTTGCCTTTACCTTCATCACCCCATTGGGCGCCGACAACGACTACACCTGCCATGTTTGAAACTCCTTTGGCGGAACCGCCGCCACAGACCCCGTTTGGCTCGTAAAAGCAAGAGGCAGGTCGCGGCAAATACGACTTAAATCGATAAAATTGCACCGATTGGTTTATCCGTATCCGAACAAACATTTGTTATCTCAGCGATTATGAGGGCACCGAATTTACTCCAAACACCAGCATGGTTGCGCATGTCTGCAGCAATTGCAGGCGCGGCGCTATGCGTATCGCTTCCATCAATCAGCGGCGTCATTGACCGCCCGCACTATAAAGTCGACGGAATGGTGATCGTTTGGGCCGCGGATTCAGGCGGCAACACGCCGATCGCGTCTGACTTTATTCTAGAAGACGGCGGCGCGAATACCGATCTGATCAGCACGGACGTCCATACGGTCGTCACCGGAACACTTGATGCGTTAGATGAGAGCTTTGCCGATGGTTACGGTGCCGCGTTGCGGATACAGCGTCCGGGGCAAAACACGCGCCAGGGCGACCGTTTCACATCCGCCGATGATACGCTGAACGCATTCGAAATTCGCAATAATACTGATGTTCGAACTATTCGTAGTGAAATCGAATCTAGCTTTTTCGTTGCTTCAAACAAAGCATTCAACATCGACGTTGTCGCCAGCAGCCTTGGCGACCCGGCTGACCTAAATCTAATCCGGCTCCGCATGCGTCTTGATAGAACAGGTACTGACGGCGGACTTTCCTACGGAACATCTGCGCAGTTCCCCCATTCCGGCAACAGCAACACAGCGGGCCTGCAATGGACGAACTATCGCCGTCTGTCAGCCATCACGACAAACCAGGATATATTCCGCGGAAACCGCCGCACGGCTGCGAGTGTTGGCACAATCGCTGACCAGTCCGTCCGCTTCGATCTCGATTACCGCTGGAACACCGGCAATATCGACCTCAGTGAAGGTACTTTCGATGTAGAGGCGCAGGTCGACTACACCGTCTACATTCCGTAATTAGTTGAAAATCGCTGGCGGCTTAGCAACGAACTTCGCTTCGGCGCGGGCGATTGCAGACTGCATATGTTCGGGCGCCATGCCATAAGTCTGCTCTCGCAAGAATGCCATTAAGTCGTGGCGTTTACCTGCCCCGGCTAAATCATTTGCCGCGATTGTCTGGCCAATATGAACTGGCATAACCGTGCCGATGCGCCGCTTCACTTCCCGGAAGACTAAAGCAAGACGAAGCTCAATCGACATATGGCTTGCCCATTGAAACAGGCGGGAGTTTTGACCTTCAAAGAAAATCGGCGTCACAGCGGCGCCGCTGCGGGTGATCAGCTTCGCGGTGAATGGCTTCCACGCATCATCAACAGCCGCCTTCTCAAACGGCGTGGGTGACGTCGATACGCCGCCCGCCGGAAAGACGATGATACATTCGCCATTCTTCAGTCGCTCAAGGCTCTCTGCCCGTGTCGCTATGTTCGTTTTTTGCGCCTCTTTCGTGCGCGCAAAATCAATCGGCAATAGCCAATCACTCGCCTCAGGCGCACCATCCAGAACGGCATTCGTCAAAACTTTGAAGTCTGTTCGACGCAGCGAGATAAGCCATGAGATAAGCAATCCATCCAGAACGCCGAATGGATGGTTTGCAACAACAACAAGCGGTCCGGTGGCCGGAATTTGCGCCAAATGACCTGCATTGAATTGCACGTCTAGCTCGAGCAGCTTCACCGCCGCCGCAAAAAACGGCTCATGCGCCAGATCAGCCCGGTATGTCTCATATAATTTTTGAAGCGTCGGCTGGCCCGATACTTTTTCAATCGCCCGCACCATGCCCCGTTTAAAAGGATGCTCGAAATAGGGCGCGTAAGAAAGCTGCGGCGTTTCAGTCATGAATGACAAAATGGTGCCGTTTTACAAAACTGACAAGAAAACAGGTCAGTCCTTCATCAAACCGGCGGCTTTGAGTGTTTTACCTGCACGGATAACACGGGCCAGTTTATCTTCTGAAGAGCGATCCCCACCATTTGAATCCGGGTGGAAACGACGCACATATTCTGCGTAGCGCGCGCGGATCTCTGGCGACTTCGCGTCCGCACCCAGATCCAACTCGCCAAGCGCTTTCTTTGCGACACCCGTTGCCGAACGTTGGGCGCGGCGAATATCTTTCGCAGACGCTTTGCCATCAAAAAAGTCGCCGCCTTTAAAGGTCCGCGGATCAATTTTGTTGGCAGCTTTATTCTTGCCCATCGGGCCGGTGCCCATCTTCCACGTCGACTTGAAACCGTAGCGGGCATTCTCATGGAAAGCCTTCAGCTGGTCATCCGTCATCGTGTCAAAGAAATTGAAGCTGCGATTATATTCTGCAGCATGGCGCTGACAGAAATAATGCTTGCCGTCCCCAAACCGCATCGGGGCTGGAAACTTCCCTTCCAGGTCGCAGCTATCATGCTCGCAAACGCGATTCTGCTCAGCAGCAGCCTTCGACTTTTCATCGGCAGGAGGTTTAATCCTCATGTCCATGAACTTGGGGCGGTATTTATAATCTTCACTCATCAGCAGAACTCCATATAGGTTTCGTTCGAAAGAGGCCAGAACTTATGCTCAGATCACAGCGAATACATGACAGTTTGACGCAAGAATTCGCGCCAACGCAATTGGAAGTGGTAGACAATAGTCATCAGCATGCCGGACATGCGGGCGCCAGCCCGGAAGGCGAAACGCATTATGCAGTGAGAATTGTTGCTGACGCGTTCAAGGGCATGAACCGTGTCGCGATGCAGCGCGCTATAATGGACGCGTTAAAGCCAGAGTTTGATACCGGACTCCACGCGCTATCGATCAAAGCCAGCGCGCCATAATGCTGCGATAGGTTTCATTAAGCCCTCTTCGATAAGATATCGGCTAATGGAGGGCGCCATGCAGGCCATCTCAAGACAGCATCATTCGAATGAAAGCGACGGCACAACCGTCCGCATTGCCGCGACTCCAGACCAAACTTGGGCACTTGATGCCGACTATCTGTATAAACGTCTCGAAGTTCTGAAACCGCTCGGATCTCACTATGTGAACCGGATTTGGATGCTTGATCTGATATCAGACATTCTTTTAGTTTCAGGCGTCCTATCGACTTTCTTTGTCGTTTGGTGGGCGTGCATTCCGCTTGTCGGGTTTGGCTGCCTGCAACGGGTCGCCAACCGCCGAATGGCCGGTGAACTTGCTGGAAAAGCGGCTCAGGAATCTACCGACGCGTTCTTATATCTCTATAATTCTGGTGCACTCTGGCTAGAGCGCCCTACCAGCCCTGCATCCGATCGGGCACGCCGTCTTCAGTCGCGCTAGCCTTGCGCGCCAACATCCGGCGCAGCGGTGAAAATTTGGATGCTGCGAAAAGTCCTAAAGACCGAAATGGCTTCGTCAGCGTTGAATCGTTCGAAAACAGCCGATCAATCCCGTCCAAAGCCAAAGCCGTAGACGCACCATCAAACTTACGCGCCTGACTATAGCGTTCTAGCATCAATGCAGATCCGATTTCGCCGCCAATCCGCAAAGTGTCCTCAACAACCTCAATCAAGGCAGCAACATCGCGGAACCCCTGATTCAGCCCCTGCCCGGCCAGCGGGTTTACCCGGCGAGCTGCATCGCCCACCAAAGCTGTTCGCTCTCCCGTAATCTCAGTCGCAAGCTGCAGTATAAGTGGATAGGATCCTGCCTCACCTTCAATTTCCATATGCCCGGCAAACGCACTAAACTGGGCATTCAGCTCTGCTTCGGCATCTTTAGTTGGCATTGCAGCAAGCGCTTCGGCCGCACCCCGCTTCATATACCAAGCTAAATTGGCGCGATCACCCTTTAGCGGAAGCGTCGCAAACGGCCCGTCAGGCGTAAACAATTGCCGCGCAATACCCTCATGCGGTTTTTCCAGTTTCACATTCGCTGTGAAGACGGACTTCTCATAATCGCGTCCTTCGACTGGAATGCCCAAAGCATTGCGAACCGGAGAGTTCATACCGTCGCAGCCAATCAACAGCCGCGCCTTTAGAGTCTGACCGTCTTGGAGAGAAATACGCACATGACCAGCGTCCATCTCTACACTTTCAAACAAAGCAGGCGCAAACCGCTGCAGCGAAGTCTCGCACGCCATGGCATCGTCCAAAGCTGCCTGTAACGGCTCAGCAGTGACCATATAGCCTAGTGTTTCATCTGGATCGGGCGACGCTAAATCAGTTTCCATAAACAAAACCGATGGGCGGCCGAACCAATGCGTGCCGCCATCAATCGCCTCAAGCCCATGCAAAGGCTGGCTGACATCGCCCAAAGCCTCCGTGACGCCAATCGAAGCCAGCAAATGCCAACTGCCCGTCACAATTGCGAAGTTACGGCCATCCTTACGCGGTTTGGCCTCAGGATCACGTGCATCAATGACCGCTACTAGCAATCCAAGACGCGCCAGCGCCACAGCAAGCGCCGCCCCCGTTGGGCCAGCACCTACAATCGCCGCATCGAAAATCTTATCAGACATACTCCTACCTAAGATTTTGCCCCGGCCGGGTCCATGCCTGACAGACAAACGGGCGTTTGGGTCGCAGTCTGCACGAATCTTGGTCATTCTGTTTTTCGCAGTGCAGCATTATCCCGTTAATACTGGCGTAACTTTGTGCAGAACGCTTCACTCATAGGGTCAATGAATCAAAGCTGCGGGAGTAACGGGCATGAAAAAATGGACAACAATGGCAATGCGGGGGGCAGCCTTGCTCCCGGTTGCAGCACTGGCGGGGGCAACCGCCTTTGCCCAGGAGGCGCCATCTGCAAGTGATATCAGCGCTTATGTGGATAGTTCTTACTTATTCCTCATCGGTGGCCTGATCGTCATGTTCATGGCGGCTGGCTTCCTCTGTTTGGAAGTCGGGCTCGTTCGCTCAAAGAACGCGTCGATGCAGTCTCTGAAAAACATTTCACTCTTTTCTGTCGCCGGACTGATGTTCTGGCTGGTCGGCTACAACATGGCCTACCCTGCCAATACTATTCTTGATGGACTGATCGGCGTGCCGTCCTTTATCTGGGCTGGCGAAGAAGATCTCAGCGTCGGCTACGCAGCCCATTCTGACTGGTTCTTCCAGATGGTGTTCGTGGCGACGGCTGCGTCAATTGTTTCAGGCACAGTCGCTGAACGCATCAAGCTATGGCCTTTCCTGATCTTTGTGGCTGTTCTAACGGCCTTCATCTACCCAATCGTTGCCAGCTGGGAATGGGGCGGCGGTTACCTCGATACAAAATGGGGCTTCTCTGATTTCGCGGGCTCGACGCTTGTTCACTCTACGGGTGGCTGGGCAGCGCTCGTCGGTGCAATCATTCTAGGACCACGCGCCGGCAAGTATTTCGGTGGACGCGTCAATCCGATGCCGGGATCAAACATCCCAATGGCTGCGCTCGGTACATTCATCCTTTGGTTCGGTTGGTTCGGATTCAATGGTGCGTCACAGCTAGCGGCTGGCACGTTCGATGACATCAATGCAGTGGCGAAAATCTTCGCAAACACAAATATGGCTGCAGTCGGCGGCGTACTTGCGGCGATGGCCTTCACAGCGATCCTGTATAAAGGTAAAGTCGATCCAACAATGGCCTTCAATGGCGCAATTGGCGGCCTCGTTTCAATCACAGCAGAGCCACTCGCCCCAAGCATGGGCGGCGCGGTTGCGATCGGCGCGGTTGGCGGGGTTCTTGTTGTTCTATCAGTTCCACTGCTCGACAAGCTGAAGATTGATGACGTTGTTGGCGCCATCCCGGCCCACCTTGTATGCGGCATCTGGGGCACGATCATTGTTGCTGCGTCTTATGGCAACACGTTCATGCCACCTGCAGCAGACGCTGAAGGCGCAATCGGCGTGAGCTATGTTGGACAGCTCGTCGGCATTCTACTGACAGCAGTGTTTGTTGGCGGCTTCTCGGCAGGCGTCTGGATGCTCCTGAAATTAACGCTCGGCATTCGTGTCAGCGAAGAAGACGAACAACTCGGTCTCGACCGCGCGGATACAGGTGTCGAAGCCTATCCAGAGTTCGCGTCTTAACCACCATTTTCTGAGCGCTGGACCTCCCTCTGGCGCTCAGAATGCTCGCTTCCTTTCTTCCAAGAGGAAGCGTTTCCTCCCAACTAGATCCCCCGGTCATTCGTGGCCGGGGCTTTTTTTGTTCAAAACATGACCGTTAGCGCCGCTTTAAGGCCTCCTATGTAATTTCATTCTTGGTTCAGAACGTCCGACACAATCCGGAGTGTAGATTATGGCTAATAGTATCGCAGAAGCGCCCCAGATGAGAGAAGTCTCAGATCCGGTTTGGCGGATCATAACTGGCACGGCCGCTTTTGCTGTTGGCGTCTTCATTTGCGGCAGTGTTGGGTCATATGATCCTGCCGACCCGAGCTGGAACGCAGCGACCAGCCGTGAGGTTCAAAATCTGTTCGGCGCTGGCGGGGCTGTTTTCGCAGACGTTATGCGACAGCTTCTGGGATGGTCAGCTTGGGTGGCGGGTCTCGCACTTATGATTGGCGGCGCGATGCGCGCTGTGCTGATCGGCGCACCTAAAGTCCGCCGCTGGCTTCTCGGCATGCTGTTTGTTCCGCTCTCGGCGGCCTGCTTTGCGGCATGGCCTGTTCCGACATCCTGGCCGCTCCGCGCTGGCTTGGGCGGCATCATTGGCGATAGCCTACACAATCTGGCCGTCATGCCATTCAAAGCCCTGCTCCTGCCGATGCCAGAACTACTTTCTGGCCTCTTGGTCGGCGCACTTGCGCTTGTTTGCGCCTTCAGCGCCCTCGGTTTCCGCCGCGGGGACGCAAAGCTTCTGCAAGCAGCCGCTGCAAAATCCAGCGCACGCGCAGCACACAAAGCTAAAGGGCTAAGCGGCATCTTTGGTGGCATTCTAAAGCGCAAAACCTCAAGCGAAGCAGACGAGTACGGCATGCGCCCATCTGACTTTTTTGGCGCTGACCGCAGTGAAGATACAGAAACGCGCATCGAAACGGGCCAAATGGCGCGTGAAACCATCGAGCATGACATCTATGATGAACAAGAGGTCGAGGATTTAGGTCCCACCCCAGCCTTAGCGACCCGAACGCCCGCCGCAAGACCTCAAACACGCATCAAGAAAACGCGCCGATCTCGCAGTTCGAAACTGCCGCCCATCGATCTGCTGCAATTGCCAGAAGAGCGCCGCAACGATGTTGATGAAGACGCCCTTCTGGTGAAGGCCACCCGCCTCGCCGAAGTGCTGCGCGAATTTGGCGTTCGTGGCCGCATCCGCGAAGTTCGCCCCGGCCCTGTTGTTACATTGTTTGAACTAGAGCCCGCCGCTGGCGTAAAATCGGCCCGCGTAATCTCACTTGCTGATGATGTCGCGCGCTCGATGAGCGCTGTATCAGCCCGTATCGCCGTCGTACCGGGTAAGAATGCAATCGGCATCGAGCTTCCAAATGATGGCCGGCAGACCGTTTTCCTCCGGTCGCTGCTTGATCATGACGCCTACACAAAAACCAAAGCCGTCCTGCCGATGGCATTGGGTGAAGATATTGGCGGCACACCAACCGTTGTTGAGCTGGCAAAGATGCCTCACCTGCTAATTGCGGGCACAACTGGCTCTGGTAAATCTGTCGGCGTCAACGCGATGATCTTGTCACTGATTTACAAGCTTACGCCTGAAGAGTGTCGTTTCATCTTTATTGACCCGAAAATGCTGGAACTCAGCATCTATGAAGGCATCCCACATCTACTCAGCCCCGTTGTAACGGATCCGAAAAAGGCTGTCCTCGCCCTACAATGGGCCGTGCGTGAAATGGAAATGCGCTACGAGCTTATGTCGAAAGCTGGCGTGCGTAATCTAGCAGGCTTCAACAAGAAGGCTGAAGAATACCGCAAAAAAGGCGAGCACATGACCCGCAAAGTCCAAGTGGGCTTTTATGATCGCGGCAAGCCGAACTACGAAACCGAAATCCTACCGCTGGAGCATATTCCCAACCTCGTCATCGTTGTGGACGAGATGGCCGACCTGATGATGGTGGCAGGTAAAGAGATTGAAGGCTGCATCCAACGCCTCGCCCAAATGGCGCGTGCCGCAGGCATTCACCTTATCACCGCAACACAGCGTCCATCCGTCGACGTTATTACGGGTACGATTAAGGCCAACTTCCCAACCCGTATCTCTTACATGGTCACCACCAAGATCGATTCGCGCACAATCTTGAACGAACAAGGCGCTGAACAGCTACTCGGCATGGGCGATTTGCTGTATCAGGCCGCTGGCGTGAAAACGAAACGCTGTCACGGCCCATTCGTGTCGGACGAAGAAGTACAAGCCGTAGTTGACTGGCTACGCGACAATGGCGGTGAGCCGGATTATAATCCAGAAGTCCTCGAAGAACCTGAAGAAGGTACAGGCAGCGCCATCATGGATGCGATGCTCGGCACCTCAACAGGCGACAAGAACGAAGACCTCTATGCCCAAGCCATGCAGGTCGTCATCCGCGATAAACGTGCCTCAACTAGCTATATTCAGCGCCGCCTGAAGATCGGTTATAATAAAGCCGCCACGCTTATCGAACGTCTTGAGGAAGAAGGGGTCATTTCAGCCCCCAACCATGCGGGCAAAAGAACGATTCTACAGAAAGGTGAGGGTGGGGCGTAAATCCCCACATCCCTAATAATTGTCGGCAACCCCACTCGATAGCGGCTCATGATTACAGCGTCCGCGCGATTCCGTCGCAGATTGAGCCCATCCGACATGTTGTCAGCCCGGAAACAAGGTGCTACGTGCCCCCTCAAGTTACGGAAGAGGTGCATCCCGCGCCGACTTTCTTATTCGTTTTATCGGGCTTTGCCCTCCAGCTGACGGACGATGAATTGGCCGCATCTACTGCTAAAACTGCCAGTGAAGCTGCTCGCCGCTATGCCGGTGCGTTGTTTGACCTTGCTAAAGGCAAAGGCGAACTTGCTACTGTCTCTGCAGATCTGAGCACACTTGAAACTCTCGCGGCAGGAAGCCCTGAGCTTTCTAACGCCATGTCAAGCCCAGCGATTTCACGCGATGACAAAGTCAAAGCACTTGTCGCAATCGCCGAAAAAGCTGGCCTATCAAAAACGACTATCGGTTTCGTAGGCACGATGGCTCAGAATGGCCGCGCAAGTGATTTACTTGGCGCCTCTGCCCATTTCGACACTTTATATGCGGCCGAGCGCGGCGTTAAACGCGCTGTGGCCCGCACTGCAAAAGACATGACCGCTGATCAACGCACAAAGCTTGAGGCCGTTTTGGCTAAAGCTGTTGGCAGCGACGTGGAATTAGAGACGGAGGTCGATCCGGCCCTCGTCGGTGGCATTCAACTGCGCATTGGATCAACTTTGATCGATGCCAGCGTTGCCACCAAACTTGATCGTATGAACACCGCAATGAAGGGGGCGTGAGCTCTATGTCCATCAGCGCAGCAGAAATCTCTGGCATTCTAAAGTCACAGATCGAAAATTTTGGCGTCGAAGCTACCGTCTCTGACGTTGGCCAAGTTCTTTCAGTGGGTGATGGTATTGCCCGCGTCCACGGCCTCGACAGTGTCCAGGCCGGTGAAATGGTTGAATTCGCCAACGGCGTTAAGGGCATGGCCCTCAACCTCGAAGCCGACAATGTCGGTGTGGTTATCTTTGGTGATGACCGCGGCATCAGCGAAGGCGATACAGTAAAACGTCTAGACGAGATTGTGTCCGCACCCGTTGGTAAAGGTCTTCTTGGCCGCGTTGTTGACGCGCTGGGTAACCCAATCGACGGCAAAGGCCCTCTTGAAAATGTTGCCTCGCGCCAGCGTGTTGACGTTAAAGCGCCGGGCATCATCCCGCGTAAGTCTGTTCACGAGCCGATGATGACGGGTGTTAAAGCCATTGATGCGATGATCCCAGTTGGTCGTGGCCAGCGTGAGCTTGTTATTGGTGACCGTCAGACCGGTAAAACAGCTGTTTGTATCGATACAATCTTGAACCAGCGCGAAACAAACGCTGCTGCGAAAGACGATAGCGAGAAGCTATTTTGTATCTACGTTGCGATTGGTCAAAAACGTTCGACTGTTGCTCAGGTTGTTAAAACCCTCGAAGAGCGCGGCGCCCTCGATTACACTGTTGTTGTAACAGCGACAGCGTCTGAGCCTGCACCGCTTCAGTATCTTGCACCTTTCACAGGTTGTACAATCGGTGAGTATTTCCGCGATAATGGCATGCATGCCCTGATCATTTATGATGATCTGTCCAAGCAAGCTGTTGCGTATCGTCAGATGTCTTTGCTTCTGCGCCGTCCACCAGGCCGCGAAGCTTATCCGGGTGACGTTTTCTATCTTCACAGCCGTCTTCTAGAGCGTGCTGCGAAAATGAACGAAGATTTTGGTTCTGGTTCTTTGACCGCTCTGCCGATCATTGAAACACAAGCTAACGACGTTTCGGCCTATATTCCGACAAACGTGATTTCGATCACTGACGGTCAGATCTTCCTCGAAACTGACCTCTTCTACCAAGGTATCCGCCCAGCGGTGAACGTTGGTCTGTCTGTTTCGCGTGTTGGTTCTGCTGCACAAGAAAAGATCATGAAGAAGGTTGCCGGTTCGATGAAGGGTGAGCTTGCTCAGTTCCGCGAACTTGCTGCCTTTGCGAAGTTCGGCTCCGACCTTGATCCAGCGACCAAGAAAACACTTGATCGCGGCGCGCGCCTAACTGAACTGTTGAAACAGCCACAGTACAGCCCGCTCCTCATGGAAGAGCAAGCTGTCGTGATCTATGCTGGTACACGTGGCTACATTGATGGCGTCCCGATCAAAGACGTCACACGCTACGAAGCTGATCTTCTGTCTTTCCTTCGCAATGAGAAGAAAGACCTGTTGAAGACGATCCGCGACAAGAAAGCCCTGACTGACGAGATTGAATCGTCAATCAAGGACACGCTCGAATCGTTTAACAAGACGTTCGCTTAAGTTTTAACTCACGACCGGGAGCCGCTACCACATGGCTAGCCTCAAGGAACTGAAAAATCGGATCTCCAGCGTTAAGTCGACGCAGAAGATCACCAAGGCAAAGCAAATGGTTGCTGCTGCGAAACTGCGCCGTGCGCAGGAAGCAGCAGAAGCCTCTAAGCCTTACGCAAGCCGTATGGCGAACGTGGTTGCTAACCTCACCGCCTCTATGGGCGAAGGTGCTGGCGGACCAAAGCTTCTTGCCGGATCAGGCGACGACAAAGTTCACCTATTGGTCGTGATGACCGCTGAACGCGGTCTTTGCGGTGGTTTTAACGCAAACACTGCCAAAGCCGCGCGCCTGAAAATTCAGGAACTGCAAGGCGCTGGTAAAACTGTTAAAGTCATCACTGTTGGTAAAAAGGGCCGCGAAACGCTGAAAGGCAACTTCGCTGACCTATTCATCGATCATGTCGATATGACCGAAGCTAAGAACAATTATACACCATTCGCCCTCGGCCTTGGTCATGATTTGGCACGCCGCTTTGAGGCGGGCGAGTTTGATGTCGCGACATTGATTTTCTCGGAATTCAAAAACGTGATGACGCAAACGCCAGTTGCAAAGCAACTTATTCCGGCTGAAGCGCCTGAAGAAGTTGAAACCGTTGACCTTGGCGGCGCGATTTACACATACGAGCCTTCAGAAGGTGAAATTCTGGAAGCACTTCTCCCACGCTATCTCAACACACAGATCCTGTCTGCGATGCTAGAGAATGCTGCGGGTGAGCAAGCGGCCTCCATGACCGCTATGGATAACGCGACACGCAACGCCGGCGATATGATCGACGCGCTGTCACTACAATATAACCGCGCCCGTCAGGCGCAAATCACCAAGGAGTTGATCGAAATCATCTCCGGTGCTGAAGCGCTGTAGGAGACGACATGACCTTCTGGATTTACGAAAACTTTGGCAATAAACGCGCCCGCATTCACACTGCGGACTGCCGTTATTGCAATGATGGCCAAGGCGTTGGTGGCGACCAAACTAATGATGATGACAAGTGGCACGGCCCGCTCTCAACATTTGATGATGCTGAGAAGGCTGCCAAAGCCCTCGACCAAAAAGACACCCGCCCTTGCGGCGTTTGTAAGCCAGCAACAGCTGAAACAAGCGCCGTTCAGGCCGCTCCAGCTGCTGCTGCCCCGAAAGCAACTAAAGCCGCTGCAAAGCCAGCTGCTCCAAAGAAAAAACCTACACCTGCTCCCAAGGAGACGCCTCGCATGAGCACGAAGAAAGCCACTGGCCGTGTATCACAGGTCATCGGTGCGGTTGTCGACGTTGAGTTCGACGGCGCGCTTCCAGAAATTCTAAACGCTCTGGAAACAGACAATAATGGCAACCGCCTTGTCATGGAGGTTGCTCAGCACCTCGGTGAGAACGCTGTGCGCACAATCGCGATGGACTCGACTGAGGGTCTAGTTCGCGGTCAGGCCGTAACCGATCTCGGCGAGCCAATAATGGTTCCTGTTGGCCCGGCCACACTTGGACGCATCATGAACGTTATTGGTGAGCCAATTGACGAGCGCGGCCCAGTTGAAACAGAGCTTCGTGCACCAATTCACGCGCCTGCGCCTGAATTCGTTGACCAAGCAACAGAAGCTGAAGTCCTCGTGACAGGTATCAAAGTTATCGACCTTCTCTGCCCATACACAAAAGGTGGTAAAGTTGGCCTGTTCGGCGGTTCCGGTGTTGGTAAAACCGTTCTTATTCAAGAGCTGATCAACAACATTGCGAAACTGTTCGGTGGTTACTCTGTGTTTGCTGGCGTTGGTGAGCGTACGCGTGAAGGTAACGATCTTTACTACGAAATGCAGGACGCAAACGTGATCGACCTTGAAGGCGAAAGCCGTGCGACCCTCGTTTACGGTCAAATGAACGAGCCTCCAGGCGCGCGTGCACGTGTTGCACTTACCGGTCTTGCTCAAGCGGAATACTTCCGTGATGTCGAAGGTAAAGACGTTCTCTTCTTCGTCGATAACATCTTCCGCTTCACACAAGCTGGTTCAGAGGTGTCTGCGCTTCTAGGCCGTATCCCATCTGCTGTGGGCTATCAGCCGACACTGGCAACCGACATGGGTATGCTGCAAGAGCGGATTACGACAACAAACAAAGGATCGATCACATCGGTTCAGGCCGTTTACGTGCCTGCGGATGACTTGACCGACCCTGCGCCAGCGACTTCGTTTGCTCACCTTGACGCGACGACGGTTCTTAACCGAGCGATCTCGGAAAAAGGTATTTATCCTGCGGTTGACCCGCTCGATTCAACCAGCCGTATTCTCGATCCATTGGTCGTTGGTCAGGAACACTATGACGTTGCTCGCGGCGTTCAGGAAATCCTGCAGAAATACAAAGAGCTTCAAGACATCATTGCGATTCTTGGCATGGACGAACTGTCAGAAGAAGACAAACTTGCCGTGGCACGTGCCCGGAAAGTTGAACGCTTCCTATCACAGCCATTCGATGTTGCTGAAGTCTTTACAGGTTCACCAGGTGAGCAGGTCAAACTGGAAGACACAATCGCTGGCTTCAAAGGCCTCATCAACGGCGACTATGACCACCTCCCAGAGCAAGCCTTCTACATGGTCGGCTCAATGGAAGACGCAAAAGCCAAAGCTGAAAAGATGCTGGCTGACGCCTAAGACTAATATTCTCTGACCCGCTACGGCGGGTCAGGTATTCCCCACGAAAGCGTGCGACATGTCTGACAAACTACACTTCTCTCTCGTATCTCCCGCCCGTGAGCTTTTCTCCGGCGAAGTTGACCATGTCATCGCGCCCGGCACAGAGGGTGAGTTTGGCGTTCTGGCCAAGCATGCACCTTTCATGACCACACTTAAAAACGGCGTTGTACGCGTTCTTGATGGCGGCGACACGACGATGCGCCTGTTCGTTCGTGGCGGCTTTGCTGACGTGACCTCTACCGGCCTGACAATTCTTGCCGAAGAAGCCGTAAACCTTGACAGCATTGAAGCTGAACAGGTTCAAAAGGATATGGACGCCCTGCGCATCGAAATCCTCGAAGAAGGCAAAGACAGCGGCAAGCACGAAGCCTTAGAAGAGCAGTATAGCTACCTCGAAAGCCTCAAAGCGGCTCTACTCCACTAAGCAATTCTAAAATTTAAAATATTCGCGGCGCTTTCAAATGGGGCGACGAATGCGTGTTTTTATGCTTAATTTGTCCTGTGGAGGGACAATTAACATGAATACAATACTCGCAATTCAATCAGCTCTGGTCGGTGCAGGATATAATCCGGGGCCCGAAGATGGCATAATCGGCCGCCTCACTTTGAAGGCTGTAGACCAATATCGTAGTCAAATGGGCCTACCGCCTGGCGGCATTGATCAGGCTCTCATCGATAGTCTTATTCTAAGTAACCCGCCCGCGCCGCCAGCGAGCGAAGCGGCTTGGTTTTCAATGGCCTGGCGCAATCTTGGGCAACATGAAGCTATTCACAATCAAAAATTATCGCGCTTTCTCAGGTTTGATGGAAACACTTTAGGTGACCCGTCGCAGCAGCCTTGGTGCGGTGACTTTGTCGAAACATGCCTCGCGATCGCGCTGCCCGATGAAACAATGCCGATTTCACCATACGCGGCTCAAAGCTGGACAAGGTTTGGCATCGATATCACTGAAACGGGCCCACGCCTCGGCGCAGTTATGGTATTTTGGCGCGGCAGTCCTAGCAGCTGGAAGGGCCATGTCGGCTTCTACAATGGTGAAACCGATGACAGTTACAGCATACTCGGCGGAAATCAGAGCAACCGCGTCAGCATCACACGCATAAAGAAGGAACGCCTCTTATCCATTCGCTGGCCAGAAAGCTTTCCATATGCTGGCGCTGCGCCCCGTACCGTCGTGACCAGCGGTGAAATTTCCACCAACGAGGCTTAGCCTACCCAAAAACCGTAATCGTCTGGCGCCCGATCAAGATTGGCTCGCGCTTGCTGTTCCACAATGTCATCGCCTGACTGCTATAGCCATTCGTGGCTGTATCGGCTGTATGCAGCGCAAAGAACCAACCTTCTTCGGTTGTGATGTCCTCTGTCAGAAATTCTGCCATCCACGTCATGGAACTAATCGGCGCGGGCGTTTTCAGCATCGACAATGCCGCAGGAGGCGGCGCGTCAGCAAGCGCTAGGATGGCTGTTGCATCCATTGGCGCAGCTTGATCCTTGTGGCGCATCCATAGGCCGATAGAGCGTTTGTCAGAGCCCGTAATCGGGGCGTCGCCAAGCACGCCCTTCATATTAAAATTGTTTGTAAATCCCGGCCGCCGGCCTTCGCGAAAAAATGACGGCGCGTCATTTGGGCCGGGCACGTCAGGCATCGCAATCTCTTGAAAATCAAGGCTGCTCTCACGTGCCTTACCAAAGGCAAAAACGCATTGGGCGGCAAAACCCTGCTCTTGGGTCATATCCACGGTGACAAAGGCCGTATTTTTGCCGCGCCGCAATAGGGTCGGCTTCAGCGATACATCCCCGCCGCTTGGCCCCACAAATGCGACCTGCGCAGAGCGTAGTGGCAGATCATCCACCAAACCCCGCGCCGCCTCTAAACATAATGCCGCTGTCAGCCCGCCATAGGTTGTACGCCCCTGCATCCAATCGGGCGAAACACTCGCCTCAACCCGCCCATCATCGCCGCGCTTCAGCCCTGCAAGCAGTTCAGTATATGTTGTCATGTGATATCTCCGGGAGGATGTTTTGCGTGATATAGGCATAGATCCAGCAACGCCAATCACTCCCCCCACGTCACATACCGCTACTGAGTTGACCCAGTGGCTGCCTGAACGTTGCTCGAAAAAACAATCTTGTTTTTGTCCAGATCTCTCACATAGGCAGAAAAGCGGGGTCCGCGTTGATTTGGCTGCCCCTCGCACGTGCCGCCCAGTTCAAGCGCTTTGTGATAGTGCTGTTCCACTTTCTCCGAGGCATCAAAGGTGAACCCAACCATTGTGCCATTGCCATTGGTCGCTGGCTCTTCGTTAAACGGGATAGCCACCGCAAACGTAAAATCTTTGCCCTGCCAAAAGGTCATGCGCTCAGTCGCAAAAACTTGAGCAAACTCATCTTGCGCGAACAATGCGTCGTAAAACGCGATAGAGGCGTCCATATTGCTTGTACCAAGTACGAGATAATCCATTTTCATAATTTGGCGCCTTTAAATCTAAGGATTGAACTCAATTCTCTGGCGGGCGCGCAACGTATCGCCGTCAACGCGCCTCACCTGAAACGCCCCCCTACGAAATCGCTCCTGTCAGTTTCTGACAAGAGCCCCGAGTTCACGCTAATTCGGGCCGTTGCGAGCGCCGACGACTTCAAGGCGCGAACTTCAAACACCCCTCAAAAAGAAAGCCCGCACCTTTCGGTACGGGCTCAATTATTTCTTTTAGCCCCGCCGATAAG
>JAQWGO010000123.1 GCA_029238175.1 Henriciella sp.
G
Organism: Henriciella sp.; assembly: GCA_029238175.1. Taxonomy (GTDB): domain Bacteria; phylum Pseudomonadota; class Alphaproteobacteria; order Caulobacterales; family Hyphomonadaceae; genus Henriciella. The sequence continues at coordinate 2 of JAQWGO010000123.1, forward strand.
CCTCTACATTACAGCCCAACATCCATGTCATCGGGGATGCCACGATTGCAGCGCCAATGCCCAAGTCAGCCTTCTCTGCAAACCTTCAGGGGAAAATATGCGCCCATGCCATTGCGCGGATACTGGCGTGCAAAGAACCGATAGCGACGACATGGATGTTGGGCTGTAATGTAGAGGCGAAGCTGAGAGCGTCGATTGGGCACCAGCCGGTTGAATCTGTTACGCTCGCGCGTTCAGCAATGGTTCCGGCTTTTTGTGGCGGGATAACGTTCGCGACGTCTGCTTGGATGTCTTCAAAGTCAGTTGAGAGCGTCAGGTTTTGGATATCGACTTTGCTAACGCGCCCGTCATCAGTTGCGCTGCGCCATTCCAGATGATCGGGGTAATGCTCTTTCCATGCCTCTTGGAAGAGCGGCATTTTTGAGAACTGATCCTTGCCATCAAGAATGAGTACTTTTGATCGCGGCTTCTGTGTCTTGAAATAGTGCGCGATCAAGCTGGCGCGCTCATACGGCCCTGGCGGACAACGGTATGGCGCTGGTGGGACGCTCATCACGAAAAGGCCGCCATCCTCCATTTCTCTCAACTGTCTCATCAGAAGGCGTGTCTGATCACCTGCCTTCCAAGCGTGCGGCATCCGGTTTGGTACATCCTGCAGGTCGTAGCCGTCGATGGCGTTTGCCCTGAAATCGATACCGGGTGAGAGGATTAGACGGTCATAGGCAAGGGTTTCGCCGCCCGTGATCTGCACGGTTTGCCTGATGGGATCGACGGAGGTGGCTTCGGCTTGATGAACCTTGATGCCTTCGGCCTCTAGCGCTGTATATGAAAAGCTGATCGGGGTCAGCGATCCGAGTTTTCCAATTTCTACATTACTGAACGGGCATGTCACGTAAGTGGCCTTAGGTTCGATCAAGGCGATGCTAGCATTGGGAAGCAGGCGCTTGAGCGTTCTTGCGGCAGATGTGCCGCCGAACCCGCCGCCAATAACGACAATCCGAGCATTCGTTTGGGGAAATGCATAAAGCGGAAGCCCGCTCGCCAAGCCAATGGCCCCGAGCCCAGCCAGCATGTCTCGTCTATTCAGTGGCATTGTCGGTATGACCTTCTGTAGACGATAGATATGCGCTGACAGCCTCGATATCGTCTTCGGAATATCCTCTGGCGATCCGATGCATGACGGTCGTACCGTTAGGGTCGATACGATAGGTGTTCAGTGATGCAGACAGGGCGTCTTTCGTCCAGCCGTTGAGGGACAGTTCTGCGCGCTCCGCTTGGCTATGGCAGCCGGTGCAGGTTGCCGCCAAAACTGCGCCTTGGCCCATCGATGTATCAGCCGAATAAGTGTTTTGACGCGTGCTGTCACCGCACGCGCCAAAGATTACGAGGCCACTTAGGGCGATTAGGTTACGAAGCAGAGCTACGCCTCCCTGAGGTTCTGGTCCTTGATTGGCAGGTTGCGAATTCGCTTGCCTGTCGCAGCATAGATCGCGTTTAGGACAGCAGGTGCGGCAACCGCGATTGTCGGCTCACCTACACCGCCCCAGAAACCACCTGATGGCATGACGATCGTTTCGACTTTTGGCATCGCCGCAATTCGGAGCGAGTCGAATGTATCGAAGTTCTTCTGTTGAGCTTCGCCATTTTCGAAAGTGATTTCGCCATAGAGTAGAGCGGAGAGGCCATACACAAATGACCCTTCGACTTGCGCTTCGATTTGCTGTGGATTGACCGCCGTACCCGGGTCAGTGGCGGCAACGATCCGGTCGATTTTGAGGTCGCCATCATCGCTTACGGTAACTTCAGCGCAGGCTGCGACGTAGGAACCAAAACCGTACATGGCGCATAGTCCGCGATGTTTGCCGTCATTGCTGCCCCAGCCTGCTTGGTCAGCAACGGCTTGAAGAACTGCTGCTGTTTTCGGGCTGTCTTTGAGGTGGGCCAAACGGAATTCTAGCGGATCGCGGCCAGCAGCAACGGCCAGTTCGTCCATGAAGCACTCAAGATAGATCGCATTCTGGTTTAGGTTCACACCGCGCCAGAAGCCTGGACGTACGGGTGGATTTCGCATGGCGTGGTCGATCAGGAAATTGTCGAATGAATACTTAATCGATTGATCTTCCATGCGAGGGTTCACGCCAGCCGGAAACAGGCCTTGGAAGGTCGCGAAATCAACGCCGTCTTGAAGGGCCTGAGGCATAAGAGCAGCGAGAATAGACTGACCTGAAATCCGCATATGAAAACCTGTCAGGTTTCCGTCAGCGTCCAACGCGCCACGCATCCGGCCTTTAGTCGTTGGGTGAAAGAAGCCATGCATCATGTCTTCTTCCCGCGACCAAAGGAGCTTGATCGGCGTGCCTGGCATTTCCTTGGCCAGCATGACCGCTTGCTTCACATAATCCGGTGCGCCGCGCCGACCGAAGCCGCCGCCGAGATGGATTTTGTAAACCTCGCATTGCTCAATCGGGATACCGGCTTCTTCAGCGGTTGCCGCCAGTGCGGACTCGCCGTCTTGGGTTGGGCACCAAACTTCGCACTTGTCTTCAGTCCACAAAGCCGTGGCGTTCATAGGCTCCATCGTCGCATGGTTTTGGAATGGCATATTGTAAGTGACATCGACGATCTGATCCGCACCAGCAAACGCCGTTTCTAGGTCACCGGATGCGTTGCCGACAAAGGCATCGTCAGAGGTTAGTCCATCATTCAATTCTGCTTCGAATTCGTCGGTTGAGAAATCAACACCGCCTTCCCATTCGACAGGGAGAGCTTCCAAAGCTTTATTCGCGCGCCACCATGTGTCGGCAATAACTGCGACAGCATTGTTCTCGGCTCCGAATGGATTGCGAACGCTGACGACCTTTTTGACGCCCGGCATATTTTGAACAGCAGAAGCATCAAATGATTTCAGCGTGGCACCAATTTTTGGCGCTTGCCGAATGGCTGCGTTGAGCATGCCATCAAGCTGTAAGTCCGCGCCGTAGACTTGCTTGCCTGTAAGTTTCTCAGCGGTATCGAGGCGAAGTTTCGGTTGGCCAGCGACCTTCCACTCTGAAGGATCTTTAAGTGTAACCTCGAGAGGAGGGGCGAGCTTTGAGGCCGCGCCCGCGACTTTACCGTACGAGGTCTTTTTGCCGGAACCGGTATGCGTGATGATTCCGTCTGAAACGCTACACTCGCTAGCGGGGACGCCCCATTCGGTCGCTGCAGCTTCAACGAGCATGATGCGAGCCGCCGCAGCGCCTTCACGGACATATTGGTGCGAGTCACGAATGCCGCGACTGCCGCCGGTTGAGAACGCGCCCCATACGCGTTCACGGGCCAGATTCTGACCCGGCGTAGGATATTCCGTGGTGACATTCTTCCAGTCACAATCAAGCTCTTCTGCGACCAGTTGAGCTAGACCGGTAAGTGTGCCCTGACCCATCTCTGAACGCGCGATGCGGATCGTTACGGTGTCATCATGGTCAATGTGAACCCACGCATTGACCTCGTCATTGGGGTCTAGGTTTACGGCATCGTCTTTAGAAGAGGGTGTGCAGGCCCCGAGAACAACGATGGTGAGGCCCGTGGCGCCGGTTCCGACAATAAAGCCGCGGCGAGAAATATTGAGTGTTTTTGTCATGATCTATCCTCCCCTTACGCTTTCTTCACTGCGAGATGGATGCCTTTGCGAACGCGCGCGAGCGTTCCGCATCTGCAAATATTTGAGATGGCGGCATCAATATCTTCGTCGGTTGGATTAGGCGTCTCTTTCAGAAGAGCAGAGACCGCCATGATCATACCGGATTGGCAGTAGCCACATTGGGGTATGTCCAGCTCGGCCCAAGCTTGTTGAACCGGGTGGCTGGCATCTTCCGATAGGCCTTCGATAGTCGTGATGTTCTCATCACCCGAAAGTGCGCCGACAGGATACACGCATGAGCGGACAGCCTGTCCGTCAACGTGAACGGTACAGGTGCCACATTGCGCGATACCGCAGCCATACTTAGTGCCAGTCATGCCAAGTTGTTCGCGAATGACCCATAGTAGAGGAGTGTCTTCTTCGACATCTACCGTTTTTGTCTCGCCATTAATCTTGAGTGTCGCCATAGCGCAAAGCCCTCCTGCTCGCGGATCGGGGGCCACCATAGGCCGCATCCGATGCGTTAACCTGAATACTGGCGGAAACCTTCCGCGAGATAAAGTCTTGACGCCAAGAAAAATCAAAAATTGATCGGGGCAAGAATTAAATCAAAGCGATCCAACGCAACAATAAGCGAGCCGCAACATAGAGAATGAGAGCCGCAGTCAGGCGTTTCATCCAGTTCGCATTGAGCCGATCAGATCCAATCCATGATCCAATCTGTCCGCCCACGAACACCGATATTAGCAACGGCCAGTATGGCAGGGCGGATCCAAGTATCGCAAGATCACTAAGTTTGGTAAGCTGGCCTGCAAGCCCGGATAACGAATTCACAAGAATGAAGAGGCTGCAGGCCGCCGCAATTTGGCGCGCAGTTCCCCATTTCATCAAGTATAGAATGGGCGCGAGGAAAATGCCGCCACCAATGCCGACCATGCCTGACAAGATGCCGATGGCCGCGCCGACAAATAAGCTGACCGGCCAATTTGTACCCTGTCCGGTCGGCGATTTGTTTGAGGGTTGAGGGATCAGGAGAAGTCGTAATCCTGATAGTAATAGCGCGACACCAAGCAGACCAATAAACAGCACTTCGGAGACGGGTATTCTGCCCCCGATCCACGCGGCTGGGATGGAGGTAAGTATGAACGGCAACATGCGTTTAAGTGAGAGACTGCCAGATCGCGAGAACCGCCAGACCCCACCTGTTACAACGATGATGTTACACGCCAGCGCTATGGTCGGCAGGATGCGATAATCTACGCCGTAGAGAACCAGAAGCGCATTATAGGTTGAGCCGCCGCCAAATCCGACTGCTGCATAGAGAAGCGCGGTTGCGAAAAAGAGAACGGGTAGCAGCCAGCTCATATTTTAGGTCTGCAACGGCCTAATAAGCAGGATGGGAACATGCTGGCCTTGCTCTAATGGCATCGCTTTAGAATGCCGACGAATGAGAGCATTGCAGGTTAAAAATGGCTTCAACAGGGAGCTGTCTTGATTGTCAGCGGCGCGAACGGTGATCGCCCCGTTCGCGGTTAGTTTTGCTTCGGCGCGGAGGAATTGTTCGCGGGGTCCATTCTCTGAAAGCGGGGCGGCGAGTTGGGCTAAAATCTGCCTGTCGGTGTATGACTGCCTTAGTAGTGGCGCGCCAAACAGATGGGCGCAAACAAGCGCGGATGCTGGGTTGCCGGGAAGTCCCAAAACGCGTTGCGGTCCACGTTGGCTAAACCAAGTTGGCTTGCCGGGCTTTACGGCGACTTTCTCGAAGATAGGTTTGAAACCAGCCTCTGAAAATGCAGACCGCATATGGTCATGATCGCCAACAGACGCGCCGCCCACGGGCATAAAGATATCAATGTCTTTGCCAGCTTCAATATGTCGAAGGATAGAAGGCACGCTATCACCCGCGATGCCGAGATCGACAGGTTCGCCGCCCCATCTTGTAATAAGCGCGGCTAGGCCTGCCGGATTTGAGTTGATGATATCGCCGCGATTTAGACGCGTGCCGGGCGGCTTCAATTCATTGCCATTGGCCAGAATGCCGACGCGTGGCCGGCGAATGACGTTGAGTTCAGCGTGGTTTGCAGCAGCCGCGATGGATAATTCAGCGGCGCCAATCTTGGTGCGCGCCGTGAGTAGCGTTTCGCCTTCTGAAAAGTCCAGCCCTGCGCGCCGGATAAATCGCGGCTGCGCCTCTGCTATGAGGAATGTAACCTTGTTGGCGTTACGCTGTGTGTTTTCCTGAATAACCACATGGTTGGTGCCGGAAGGTAGCTCGCCGCCTGTGAAGATGCGCACGGCTTGGTTTGCCTTCACCTTGCGGTCAAACGGTGTTCCGGCAGGCGCTTCTCCGATTACTTCAAGGATTGTGTTTGGGGCGGCGATATCTGTAATTCGAACCGCGTAGCCGTCCATCGCAGAGACTGCGGCAGGTGGGCGGGTTGTTTGCGCGATGAGATCGGTTGCGAGCGTGCGATCCAGCGCCTCTGCGAGCTTAACCGTTTCAGTCTTTGTCGTGAGTTGGTGCGCGCTGATCAGGGCCAGCGCTTCATCGACACTGATCAGTTCACTCATGCTTTTGCCTTGGTATAGGTTCCTGATTTTCCGCCGGATTTCTTGAGCAGCTCAATACCCTCAATGACCATTGCTTTATCGACGGCTTTCAGCATGTCGTAGAGGGTTAGGCATGCGGCGGAGACTGCGGTTAAAGCCTCCATTTCAACGCCGGTTTTGCCTGCCGTTTTGACCGTTGCAGTTACGTTTAGGACGGGCTGCCCCTCCATGGGCTCAATTGCGACTTTAACGCTGGTAATCGGTAATGGATGGCAAAGCGGGATGAGGTCGGCAGTGCGCTTTGCCGCCATTATTCCTGCCAGCTCAGCGATCGCGATCGGGTCGCCTTTCTTTGTGTCGCGGCCAATGGCGATATCGAAAGTCGCTTGCTGCATGCGGACGCGTCCGTGAGCTGTCGCGGCGCGTTCGGTGACGTCTTTATTGCCAACATCCACCATGCGCGCCCTGCCATCGGGCCCGATATGTGTTAGATCGCTCTTCATTAAACCTCCATCAATCGCGGCATAAGCTCGACGAGGTTACACGGCTTGTGGCGGCTATCGAGTTGGTAAGAGATGACTTTGTCCCAGCCATCTTTGACTGCGCCGTTTGAGCCGGGAAGGCAGAATATGAAAGTACCTTTGGCGAGGCCGGCAATGGCGCGCGACTGAAGCGTCGAGAGGCCAACGCTTTGAAAGCTGACTTGGTGAAAAATCACTGAGAAGCCGTCTATCGTTTTTTCAAACAGCGGCTCGAGGGCTTCGGGCGTTACATCGCGGCCTGTTAGCCCGGTCCCGCCGGTCGAGATGACGACATCAACTTCAGTGTCATCAATCCAGCTCTGGACGCAGCTTCTGAGCTGAGGAATGTCATCAGGCACAATCTTGCGTTCAACGACCACATGGCCAGCGTCTTGAATACGCTGTGCGAGCGTTAGCCCTGACGTGTCAGTTTCCAGTGTGCGTGTATCGCTAATGACCAGTACGGCGATGCGAACGGGTTTGAATTCCAGCGCGTCATTGATGCCGTGCATTCTATGCGTCCTCTGTTAAGGCCCAGCGGGCATTTTCTTCATAGTCTTGAGGGCGCGGTTCGATCCAAACGACGCCTTGATCCGTGACTTCCTTTTTCCAGAAAATCGCGTTTGTCTTGAGGTAATCCATCAGGAAGTCTGCAGCTTCAAATGCGTCTCTGCGGTGCATCGCGGCAGCGGCCACAAAGACGACAGTGTCCCCCGGAGCCATATCACCGATGCGGTGGATTACTTTTAGACCCGATAGGGGCCAGCGCTTTTCGGTTTGAGCGATTGCCTGCTCGATCCCGCGTTCGGTCATGGGCGAATAGGCCTGTAAGTGGAGCGTTGCGACGCTTCCATGTTTTGAGTCTGGGCGCACGCGGCCCGTAAAGCTGACAATGCCGCCTGCGCCGCCAATGTCGGTTTCGAACGCAGATAGTGCTGCACCCGCATCGATGGGGTCTGCCGAGACTGTCATCATGTCAGCCACCACCGACAGGCGGCATGAATGCGATTTCATCACCGCCGCGAACGGGGTGAGGATCGAAAACGATTTCATTATTTACGGCCAGGCGAACTGTTGGCTCGAGCAGGGCGCCCTCAGCTTCGAACCGAAGGTCTAGCCATGAGCGAAGCTCTGTTGTTGTGGTGACGGTTTCAGGGAGAGTCAGCGCCTCTTCCGACTTGCCAGCCACATCGCTAAGGCGGCCAAAATATAAAAGCTGAACCATCTTACCCTCCCGTCATCGACATATGGCGCGGCAGAGCCGGTGTTTCGCCTCTGCGCTTGATGGCGAAATCGTGTTTCTCTGGCTTGCGGAACAGGGCCTGATCAATCGCAGCGCTAAGCGCCGCTTCCGGAGCATCACTTTCTCGCAGCGCGCTTCGCAGATCGATATGATCATCTTGTCCAAGGCACATATAGATGCGGCCTGTGCAGGTGACCCGAACCCGGTTGCAGCCCGCACAAAAATTGTTCGTCAGCGGCGTTATAAAGCCAAGCTTTCCGCCAGTTTCTTCAACGCGGACATATCTTGATGGGCCAGCGTTTTTGAGTGTTTCGTTGAGAGGTGTCAGCGTCCATTCTTGCTCAAGCTTATCCTGAACCATCGGAAGCGGAATATACTGATCGATCCGGTCTTCGCCCGTGTCGCCGAGCGGCATGACTTCGATCAGTGTCAGGCCCATGCCTTTACTGTGTGCCCATTCAATCATGGCGGGCAGAGTGTCAGCATTGTCGTGTTTAAGGGCGACGGTGTTGATCTTGATCTTTAGGCCCGCATCCAACGCAGCATCGATGCCGCGAAGAACTTTATCAAGGTCGCCTCGGCGCGTGATCTTTTTGAACTGATCCGGCTCAAGCGCATCTAAAGAAACGTTGACCCGGTTCACCCCGCAATCAACCAGCATCTGAGCTTTGTCTGAGAGCATGGTTCCGTTGGTGGTCAATGTGAGCTCATCTAGGCCAGAGCCAAGATGGCGACTTATCCTTCGGAAAAGGTCGCCAATATCTTTGCGGACAAGCGGCTCGCCGCCCGTAATACGAACTTTGCGAACACCGCGTTCAATGAATGTGGTCGCGACGCGGTCCATCTCTTCGACCGTCAGGAGATCGCGTTTTGGAAGAAAGGTCATCTTTTCTGCCATGCAGTATGTGCAACGCAAATCACAACGATCCGTCACAGACATCCGGAGGTAAGAAATTTGTCGCCCGAACGTATCGAGTAAGGGTGACGGTTTCACGCGCACTAGTCCGTCAGCCATCGATCAACTCCTGTGCGCGTTCAAGATCTTCAACAGCGTCTATGTCCATCGCTTTTGTTGGGTCGAGTTGGACTGTTCTGGTGTTGCGTAGTGTTTTGAAAACACCTTTCGCGCCCATGTCCCCGTCGACCGCCATTAGGTCAGCGATCTGAGCCTTACTGAAAATGGCAGGCGGCATCAGCGTGCCATCGCTTTTTGTCATGACGGCTTCAATTCCGGGCTGCATGGCAGCGATAAGCGCATTGATATGCGCATCAGGCACCAGCGGCATATCAGCGAGTAAGATCAGAATTTGGTCTGCATCATTAGGAACATGCTTTAGACCCGTTTTTAATGACGAAGCTTGGCCTGTTTTAGCATTTGGATTTTCGAACACAGTCCACCCGCCTTTGCGGAGCAGTTCTGCGCGGGCGGGTTGTTCTGGCCCTATGACCGCGAGGTTCGGTCCGTCGGTAAGCGATTGCAGTTTTGATGACCTCTGAAGCACTGGGGCGCCGCCGAGTTCTGCGAGGAGCTTATCTCCGGCTTCGAATCTGGAAGAGGCACCGGCTGCAAGCAGTATGACCGCAGTTTTGGCAGAATTCGTCACTAGCGTATCGTGATAAGCGCCGACAATTTCCGCGAGTGTCGAAATTGCGAGCATTGAAGCGTCCCGCATTGAAGGGATCACGCCAATGGGCCCGCGTACACGCTGTACCTCGGCTTGAGGTGTGCCTGCGTCTAGCAAAGCCAAACATCGGCGTTCGTGAGTGATTTGGCTGCCGACCGCGCCGACATAGAACGCTTGGCCACTCAAGGCTTGCCTTAATAGCCCGGTTTCCCAATCTGAATCGTGAAACATTAGGACAAACGCGGTCCAAGGGTCATCGTGCGCTTTGGGCAGTGCTGTTGGTGTGTCGAGTTTTTGAATATCCGTTAGCTCGGCGCTTTTGGCCGCCGCGATATCTGTATCGGCGGTGAGTTGAAGCGTAACGTCGATACCGCTTGCATTGGCCAATTTGCCGAGCGCGAGGCAATCAGCGCCCCGGCCCGCGATACGGAGACGAAGTTTGGGCGTGTAAGTGTAAGTTCGCGTGTCACGCTGCCGTAGTTTAATCTCGCCTTGATCTGAGAACGAGACTGTGACGCTGCGCCGATCGTTCAGCTGTTGATGCATGCTTTCTAGCGTATCTATGTCGGGGTTTGATACGATGAGTACTGAGATCGCGCCGCCGCATGGTAGTGGTAGGTCGGTAAAGGGTGAGCCAGCGCCATAGAGTAAGGCCTTGGTTTTGCCGCTGCGGATGGCGGCCTGGGCCTGGAGTTTTACATCTTCATCAATGCAGCCGCCCGAGACGTAACCTGCAGATGCACCTGTTTCCGATACTGCCATCAGCGCGCCAGCTGATCGAACGGCCCCGCCCTTGGTTTCGGTGATGACAATAAGCGCCGTTCTCTGACCATCATCGTGCCAAGCTAAAAGCGCGGTCAAGACGTCCTGTGGGTGCTCTTGGAACATGGATAACTCATTCGCCATGCATTCGATCTAAATGAGTATTTATATCGTGACTAGAGCTATCGGGATTTAATTAGGTTCTCGATGGCCTGAACATCCTGTTTTGAGGATCGCTGGGCCTCTTCACTGATGCGGTTGTACAGGTTTAGGAGTTCCAGCCCTTTTGCCGTGACACTTGCGCCGCCGCCTTTCTGTCCCCCATGTTTGGCCTCGACGATTGGTGAATTGAAGGCATTATTCATTTGCTCGATAAGTTTGAGGGCGCGTGGATAGGACATGCCTAGTGATTTGGCCGCGCCAGAGATCGACGTCTCCGCTTGTATCGCGGTCAGTAGGGCGGCTTTGCCGGGGCCAAAGCGTGCTCCGTTGGCGAGATCAATACGAATGCTGAGGGCGCTATCTTTCGGTGTCATCGCTCTTTCCGGGTCGGTATGTTCGCGTTGCCACAGCCTCAATGTCTGCGCGCTCAATTAAGGCTGTTCGCCATTTTTCTTCGGCAAAAATGGGTGCTTGATCATTATAGTGAGGTGAGCTTTCATCTATTGGCGCGCTGCCGAATTGGTTCACGACTTCGGCGCGTTGTGTGCCATCGGCGTCCCACTCAACCACGGCGATCCATGTGTCGCCGGCTGAGGCATGAAGCTGTCCGTCGTCGCGAATTTCGGCGGGGTAGATTGCGCGCAGTGTATCGGGTGCGCCGCTAACGGGTAGGCTGACATCGCCGCGCACCAAGCGATTTACGTCGCCCCATGTCGGATCGATGCGGCCGTAATGCGTGTTTAAGTAAGTAACTGATTGGCGGAATGCATCCTCTGGAGATGGGGCAGGGATGCGGGTGAATTGTTCGGTGATCTGATGAAGAACTGTGAGGGCACCTAGCGCGGCGTGCCGGTTGTCTTTGTCAGTCGCCCTGTCCCAAGCTTTCAGATGCGCGAGCGCTGTTTCCATTTCGGGTTCCGCGCTCCAGTCATACGCGTAAACGGCGCTTAGGACTTCGTCGGCTTCGGACCCCGCTGCATATGCATTGTCGAATTTGATCGCCAGCAATGTCTCGCGGTCCAGTGGTGTCGTGCCGTCTGTTAGCTCCATAATTCGTAAAGAGCGATTGGTCTGATTGGTTTGTAGTCCCATCGTTTCTGGGAAATCACCGGGCTTGAGATTATCGGCGCCGTCAGTTGCGCTGTAGGGCTGGTTGTTTGCATTGTAGATGAATCCGGATGCAGGGTTCCGCAGAATCGGCACGCTCTCATAAGGCAGATAGCCATCCCAGATCAGGTCTGATCGATCACCCGGCATGTCGCCCGTCCAGTCCCAGCCCGCTGCACGGTTTGGGTATTGTCCATTATGTATTAACGCGACAGTTCCGTCCTTGTCTGCATAGACATAGTTCAAGGCAGGAACGGCATGGATCGCCATCGAGTCGTAGAATTCTTGCCAGTTCGTGGCTTTGGCAGAACGCATTCTCTGTTCCGTCTGACGTATCGCTCCCATACCGGCATAACGAAGCGCATATGTTCCTGTATTTGTACGAATCGCGGGTCCATGTTTGGAGGTTAGAACTTCGCGTTTTGCTGTGAATGCAAATGGGCCCCATAGTTTTACGGCCATCTTTGCTGTCTCGATTTCGAAATCGAGCCATTCGCCATCAAGTTTGTACTGGTTCTTATTTTCAGGATTGATGGTCAGGACGTATACGTCGGCAAGGTCTGGTTTGCTTACTGTATTTGCCCAGCCGAGATGACGGTTAAATCCGTGAAGGATTGTTGGAGACCCCGGAAAAGTCCCGCCCTGAATATCTAAACCTTCTTCAGAGACCATGTGCGCTTCCCACCATGCAACGGGGCCCGTCATCGGCTGGTGAGAATTAATGACCAAGCGTGTAACGTTATCGCCAGAGCGTTCTGGCATTACTGCGAATGCATTCGACCCGCGAGGCGGGGCATTCTTTGGGCCGACTAGCCAAGCTTCTCTACCCGAACCTGGATCGAGTGAGATGCTAGCCACTTTATCGTCATTATAGACGTTCAGCAGTGTTTCATCGAAGCCGTAAAAGAATGGGGTTCTGAATATTCCGCCGGCGAACACGTCTTGGGGTTTGAAGGGGGCCAAGCCAGCCCATGTTGTCTTCGGGTTTTCGGCTGCATAAAGGTTCAAACCAGCAGCATAGGCAGTGGCATAGGCTTTAACATCGGCTGGAACGTCGCTCTCATACTTTTTATCAATCGTATCCCAGACATTGAGAAGCTCGACGAGGTAATCGGTTCGCGCTGCATCTACCCCTTTATAGCGGGCGAGAACGCCGCGTGTCGCCGCAACGCTTTCTTGGATCGTCTCAAAATCATCTTCGGCATGGGCGTATGCCAGCCCGAACGCAGCATCATTATCGGTTTTCCCGAAGATGTGGGGAACGCCATAATTATCGCGGATGATTTCGGCATCATAGGATGCTGCAGCGGCGCTTAATGTGTCTCTGTCTTGATTTGACGGCAATGGGTTCCACAGCCAAGCTCCAACACCAATCAATAGCAATACAAGTGCAATACCGATCCATTTCAAAACGCGCATCATGCCTCAACCCCGTGTCCATTTTCTGCGAGAGGGCACTGTATCGACATGCACGTCAAGCTTCACGCAGGGGCGGCTGAATACCTCATTTGCACGCAGTGGCTAAACCGCTCATATACCCATCAGCACCGTGATGTTCTGGAGGTTGCTTCATGAGGGTATTGATTGCAGGAGGCGGAATAGGCGGGCTTAGCGCTGCGCTTTGCCTTTTGCATCATGGTCATGATGTCGAAATCTTTGAGCAAGCGCCGGAATTAGGTGAAGTTGGAGCCGGTATTCAAATTCCGCCAAATGCTATGAAAGTTTTCGCGGCGCTGGGTATCGCTGACCTCATATCGGAAAATGCGTTTCGACCCGAGAGTATAGAAGCGCGCATGGGTGAGAGTGGTCTGACGCTTTTTGAGATACCGCTCGCGGAGCATGCTGAAAAGGTTTGGGGGGCGTCGTATCTGCATATCCATCGCGCAGATTATGTTGCCGCGTTGCGGGCCGCGCTCAAACAGTTTCCAGCTCACAAACTGCATCTTGGATGTTCCGTCGCTGCATATGAACAGACGAAAGACGGCGTCACGGCTAAGCTTTCTGATGGTAAGACAATTTCGGGTGATGTTCTGATCGGCGCTGATGGAATTCATTCAACGATCCGTGCACAAATGCTTGGACCCGATCAGCCGCGCTTTACAGGCAATGTGGCTTGGCGAGCGGTTGTTCCAATGGACCGTCTTGGGACCGACGCCCCGAACCCAACGGCCTGTGCATGGATGGGGCGGGGAAAGCATGCGGTCACCTATCAATTGCGGCGCGGAGAATTGGCTAATTTTGTTGGCGTCGTTGAGCGAGACGGTTGGACGAATGAAGGGTGGAGTGAGGGCGGCAGTAGGCAAGAAGCGCTTGCAAATTTTGACGGCTGGCATCCCACGGTTCGGCGGATCATTGAACAATCTGATGAGCTTTTCAAATGGGCGTTGTTCGATCGCGCGCCGCTTGAGCGTTGGGTCGATGGCAGGGTTGCTTTGCTAGGCGATGCAGCTCATCCGATGCTGCCTTTTCTAGCCCAAGGTGCAGCCATGGCGGTCGAGGATGCGTGGGTGTTGGCTGTGGCCCTGAGCGAGGCTGAAAGGGACCCCACAGCCGCACTAAGAGCTTATCAAGATCAGCGCAAGCCGCGCACAAGCCGCATTCAAGATGCGTCGAAGGCTAACGCAAAGACATTCCACAAACGAACTTTAGCGGGGCTTCTTGGGACGTATGGGCCAATGTGGATCGCTGGAAGGGTTGCTCCGAAGCTTGTCCACCAGCGCATGAATTATCTTTATGGGCACGACGTGACGCGTCAGGCTTAAGAACGGGTTGCGCTCTGCTGATTGATCGGACACACAAAGAAGATGACCGCTCTATTGCGCCAACTCCCGCAGGTTCAATCACTGCTTGAGCATGATCAGGCGGTTACCCTCCTGAAGACGTTTGGCCATGAGGCTTTTGTGAATGAAGTGCGGCTGCAGCTTCAACAAAGACGCGATAGGATACAGTCCGATGAGCGAGGCGAGCTAACATCTGAATTCGTGTCGCGCGAAGCGATCCTTTCGGATGCGGCTACCAACTTACGGTTTTCGCGAACTGATAATTTTCGCCCGGTGATCAACGCGACGGGCATTATCATTCACACGAATCTTGGCCGCGCAAAACTAGCGCCTGCTGCGATCGAAGCCATTCAAAGAACAGCAGGGCATTACTCCAATTTAGAGTTCGATCTTGAGTCTGGAAAACGGGGGTCAAGGTTTGACCATGTTGAGGACTTGATTTGCCGCTTAACTGGAGCCGAGGCCGCGATTGTCGTCAATAATTGCGCGGCGGCGGTTATGGCGAGCCTTTCGGCTTTTGCTTTCGGAAAGGAGGTTTTGGCCTCCCGCGGGGAGCTTGTTGAGATCGGTGGGTCGTTCCGCATGCCTGACGTGATTAGGCAAAGCGGCGCCCAACTCGTCGAGGTTGGTTCCACGAATAAAACACGCATCGCCGACTATGCGGATGGGATAACAGAGAATTCGGGCGTCCTATTGAAAAGCCATACGAGCAATTTCAAAATGGTGGGGTTTACCGCTGCGCCGAGCAGAGAAGAACTGGCTGAACTGGCAGCGAAGTCGGGGCTTACTTTCATCGAAGACCTTGGTAGTGGTGTTTTGATCGATCTGTCGCGCTATGGCTTACCGGATGAGCCGGTCGTTGCTGATGTTGTGAAGTCAGGCGCTGACTTGGTTCTATTTTCTGGCGACAAACTTTTGGGCGGACCGCAAGCTGGTATAATTGCTGGGAAAAAGTCGCATGTCGACAAGTTGCGGAAGCACCCGGTTGTGAGGGCAATGCGGATCGATAAATTGTCGCTAGCCGCTTTGGAGGCGACGTTGCGGTTGTACTTGCCGCCCAATAATCCAGTTGAGAGCATTCCTGTCTTGGCAGCGCTTGCCACTCCGGTATCCGAACTAAATGCCCGGGCGCAGAAACTGTCTGCGCTATTAGGTGATCGCGTTTCGGCGAATGTAACTATTGTCTCCTCAACAGCTTATGCTGGCGGAGGGTCTTTGCCTCAGCAAGATCTGGAAAGTTACGCCGTGCAGATTGCGCCGCTAGCAATGTCAGTTGAGGCTTTTGCGTCTGAGTTGCGCGGCCTTGAACGTCCGATCATTGGGCGAATTTCAAAGGATGCGTTGCTGCTTGATATGCGGTCAGTGATCGATTCAGAGATAGAGATGATCGCGAATGGCGTTTGTGAAGCTTTGGCGAAATGAGCGGGGGTGTCATCGCAGTGATCGGCCATGTCGATCATGGCAAGACGTCGCTGGTGCACGCTCTAACCGGGATCGTAACTGATCGATTGAAGGAAGAGCATGAAAGGGGGCTGAGCATCTCTCTTGGATTTGCTCACGCCCACACGCCAGCGGGTGTATTGAACTTTATCGACGCGCCCGGGCATCACAATTTTCTTAGAACGACTGTCTCAGGCCTATCTGGCGCGGCATCTATACTGGTGGCTGTTTCAGCGGTTGAGGGAGTGATGCCGCAGACCATTGAGCATCTGCAGGTTGCCCGCTTTCTGGGGATTGAGAACGCTGTCTTTGCTTTGACAAAGACCGACTTGCTGGAGCCGCAGGATCGGATCAGTGCCGAGCGGGCATTGAGGCAGTATCTTTCCGGCACATCCTATGGTGAAAGCCCTATCGTTAGCTGTTCAGCGAACAGTGGTGAGGGGTTGAATGAACTTCTCAGTAAGCTGAGTGGCCTGTCGGCCAATGCAGAGCTGGCTTCACATCCCGGACGGCCATTTCTTGCCATCGATCGAGTTTTCTCAATTGAGGGTTCAGGGACTGTTGCAACTGGAACTTTGCTCGGCGGTGGGATTGCGAGTGGTGATGAGCTTTCCGCGCAGCCGCATCAAACGAAAGCGATTGTTAAGGGGCTGCAAGTCAACGGCGATGACGTTGCGAATGTCGAAGCGGGGTCACGTGTCGCGGTAAACCTACGAGGTGTTTCGGCACATGACCTCAGAAAAGGGGATGTAATGGTTTCAAAGGGTGCGTTTGGTTCATCGACCTTTTTTGATGCGGTGATTGAGCTCTCTCCGGATCTGAAAAAGCCGATTAAGCATATGGACCACGTTCAGCTCCTGATTGGGACGTCGGCTCTGTCTGCGAAGGTCCGAATGTATGATTGGTTCGAGGCGCAAAGGGATGAGCCGGTTTTTGTTCAACTGGCTTTGGATAGATTAGGGGTTGCTTTTGCCGGGCAGCGTTTCGTTCTGCAGCATCCATCGACATCTGCGATCATCGGCGGAGGTAAGATCTTAGATCCGCAAGCGAAGCGCTCGTCCGGCCGGAGAGATCAACGCCTCAAAGTCCTTGAGGCCGTCAAGCAGGGTGACGTGTGTTCAATAGCCCGCGCGCTATCACATTCTGGCCGCGGCGCATTTCGGCTAGAAGATTTGGAGCGTGTTTCGAATTTGAGCGGCGATGAAGTCCGAGCCATAATCGAAGACGAGTTTATCATCACGCCTGCGAGCTCTGTGCTGGACAAGCGGTATGTTGCAGAGGCTGAAACGGATTACATTAAGACCTTGAGTGACGTGCACGAAGATAGGCCTGTCGCGCCACATCACCCTAAGCAGACGATTAGGCAACGCCTTAGAAATGTACCTGAGGTCATAATCGATGCTGCCGAATTTGGATTAGCTCATTCGGGGCAAATCGTTCTGTCTGACCGATCCGTTTCTCTGATTGGATGGGACTCCGTGTCTCGCATGTCATCGGCGCAGCGAGTTAGGCTTGAAAGCCTTGAGGCGGATTTAAAAAAGCGTGGTTTGAACGCTATCCGCTTAACGGCGGACCAAGATCAAGATGAGCTGGATATTTACGAACTTTTATTGCATTTCGGAAAAGTGGTTAGGTTACAAAATCACGCTTTGCGGCAGGTTTTGGTTTTGCACGCTGATCGCGTTAGTGCGGCCCATAATGATCTGCGAACGGCGTTTCCGCGCTCAACCACATTCACAACCGGAGAGGCGCGCGAAACGTTGGTGACAAGCCGACGCGTGATTGTACCTTTGCTTGAATATTTTGATCAAATGGGGTGGACCGTTCGTGATGGCGACCAACGATCGTTTGATGAAATGTAGCGTTTGACGTTCGCGGCTTTGCCTATACGTCTAACGCATTCGGAGATGACTGGAGTCTGGTGGCTTCCCTGGTCTTCAAAACCAGTGACGCGTCGTTATCGGCGTGTGGTGGATTCGATTCCCATCCATCTCCGCCACCACTGCACCCTGCGTCACCATGGACAGGGTTAGAGAACCCCGCCTAGAAATATCACTACGATTGGAGACCTGACCATGGCGGACAAGCCGGATTTCTCTTTGAGCGATATTGATGGCATCGAGCGATCGTTTCCAACTGGTCAGCCAACGCTGATCTGTTTCGTCAAAGAAGATTGTGCGACTTGCAATCTCGCGGCGCCTGTTTTGCAGGCTTATCATGAGGCATTTGGTGGGGCTGCAAATGTCTGGATGATCGGACAAGAGGCCGCCGGGAACACTGTTTTAAAAAGCCGCCACGGGCTGACGCTTCCCATTCTTGACGATTCTAGGCTTTTGACCTCGCTCGCTTGGGATTTTGAAAGTGTTCCGGCGCTGTATTGGATCGGTGCTGATGGAGAAATGCTAACCCATTTTGAGGGCTTCATTCGGGAAGAGTGGCAGGCATTGGATCAATCTATAAGCCAAGCGTTAGAGGTGAAGGCTTCTAAAGTTGAGTGGAGTGACTATCCTGAATGGCGTCCGGGGTGTGGCTCTATGCATCTTGATCCAGAGGTGAATGACCGCCTTAGAGCAGAAGCGGACAACAGCCCCATACGGGCGCGAAAGATCGAAGTCGCGGCTGCTGATGATGTGGCCGAGTTCATGTTCGATCAGGGTTTTTCTGACGGCCTACCTTTGGTGCCGCCGACGCCAGAGCGCGTTATGCGTATGCTGTCTGGAACAAGGCGTGACGCCCAAGAGGTAATCGCGCAAATGCCACCGAATATGGGTGATGCTACGATTGAGAAGATTGCGATCAATGCGGTTATGGCAGGCTGTAAGCCGGAATACCTTCCGGTCGTAATCGCTGCGATTGAAGCAGTTTGTACCGATGAGTTTAACATTCATGGCGTTATGGCCACAACGATGGGCGCGTCGCCAGTACTGGTTGTGAATGGGCCTATCCGCGAAAAAATTGGCATGAATATGGGGCTTATGGCCCTAGGTAGCGGTAATCGCGCCAATGCCACGATTGGGCGTGCTGTTCGGCTTGCGGTCCGAAACATTGGTGGATCAAAGCCGGGGGGTACAGATCGTTCAACGCTTGGCAACCCGATGAAGCTGACCATGTGTTTCGCTGAATGGGAAGAACGTTCGCCGTGGGATCCTTTGCATGTTGAGCGAGGTTTTGCGGCGGAGGATTCTGTTGTGACAGTTTTTGCAATGACGTCAGGACCCGTGAATATTGTAGATCAGGAGTCGCGCGCACCGGACGAAATCGCAGGAACTATCGGTATGGGTTTAGAGGCAATGTTCCTGCCGAAGTATCACATGATGCCAGTCGATAGCCTATTGGTGGTTTGCCCGGAGCATCTTGATACGCTTTTGCGAGATGGAGCCTATTCCAAAGACCGTTTGCGAGACCGCATTCAAGAAGTCACCAAAAAGCCTCTACGCGAGATGGTGGCGAACGATATATCTGGCGCGGGTATGACGCGGGCAGTCGCAGCAAATTTAAGCGATGAAAAACTTGACCAGCTTGTCCCAAAGTTTGCCAGCAAAGACTATATCCATATGGTGGTTGCAGGATCTGATGCAGGCAAGTTTTCAGCGGCGTTTCATGGCTGGGTCACAGGGGCGATGGGGTCGTCGTCTGTGTCACGTAAAATAGAAGATTAATTGGAAGAAGAGGAGGATAGATGACGCTTATTCTAGATCCAACCGACGAGCGCGTCCCAGTGGAGCGGCAAATCACGCCGCGTACGGGTACGGTCTCTGGCGTCGTTGGTCTGATGGATATCCGCAAACCGCGTGGCAACATCCTGCTGGATGAGTTGGAGGCTTTGATCTCTGACAAGCTACCCGGGGTTGAGGTTAGGCGATATGCCAAACCGACTTTTACCAAGCCGTGTCCTGATGACTTGCGAACACAAATGAAAGCGGAATGCGACTTCGTTATCGAAGCGTTGGCCGACTGAGGGTCTTGTACGACGTGCAGTATGCACGACACAGTCTGGTTTGAAATCCAGGGCCTTCCAGCCGTTACCATTGCTTCAAGCGAGTTTAAGCAAGCTGCGATTACTCAACGTGAAGCGCTGGGCATGAAAGATGCGCGATTTGTCCTCGTTGATCATCCTATACAGGATGCGACGGACGAAGAGATGCGCGCAAAGGCGAGCGCAGTTGTAGATACCGTTATCGACGCTCTGACGTCTTAGACGCTTGCGTCACATCAATTTGAACAGCCCGGTTCGTTGGATCGGGCTGTTTTGTTTTGGTCTTTTAGGTAGATAGAGGTATTCGGATATCTAAACGTACAGGTTGTCCTAACTCCATGATCTCACCGCTACCCTTAACGCGAGAACTTGTCCTGATTGGCGGCGGTCATACGCATGCTTTGGTGCTTCATAAATGGGGTATGGACCCGCTGCCGGGCGTGCGTTTAACGCTGATCAATCCTGAAGTGACTGCGCCTTATACAGGTATGTTGCCCGGCTATGTTGCGGGTCACTATGAGCGTGAGCAACTGGATATCGATATGGTCAAACTGGCGCGCCATGCAGGGGCGCGATTGGTTCTAGACAAGGCGGTTGGGATCGATGTTGAGCGTAAACGAGTGTTGCTCAAGAACCGTCCTGAGATCGCGTATGATACGCTATCGATCAATGTTGGGATTACGTCTGAACTCTCCACGATAAAAGGGTTTGATGACAATGCGATTGGTGCCAAAACATTAGGACCGTTTGCGAGCGCTTGGGACAATTTTCTTGAGCACGTTTCAGAGAAAAGGATCGCGCCTTCAATCGCGATTATTGGCGCTGGTGTCGGGGGCGCCGAACTTGCATTGGCGATGGCGCATCGGTTGAGGCAAGGTGGTGTAGTCGGCGGCGAAGTCACGCTGCTGGAGGCGACAGGTCAGCCGTTGCGAGAGGTTGCCTCAGGCGCGCGGAAGGCAATTCTCGGCGAATTGGAACGATACGGTGTTAAGCTTCGATTGAACGCATCAATCTGCGAGGTGAAACCGGGCCAGCTTGTTCTTGGTGGTGAAGAAACGTCGTTGAAGGCCAGCCTGATTGTGAGTGCTGCTGGTGCAAAACCTCATCCATGGTTAGCCAGTTCTGGACTACCGTTGAACGACGGATTTATTGCGGTGGACAAGACGCTTCAAGTGGTTGGCGCGCCTCACATTTTTGCGGCAGGCGATTGCGCCTATCTCAGCCATGCTCCGCGACCAAAAGCTGGCGTTTTCGCCGTGCGTGAAGCGCCAATTTTGTTTGACAACTTGCGCGCGGATTTATCGGGTAAAAGCATGAGATCTTACCACCCGCAGCGAGATTATCTGAAACTCATTTCGACGGGCCGCAAATCGGCGATCGCCGATAAGTTTGGAGTCACTTTTAGGGGTAAGTGGCTTTGGAAGATCAAAAACAATATTGATCAGACGTTCATGGATCAATTCGCCGAGATAAAGCCTATGCGCGCGCCGGCAATTCCAGAAAATGTGGCGCTGGGTGTTAAAGAGGCTGTCGGTGATGGTGATCCGCTATGCTCAGGCTGTGGGTCGAAGGTTGGACGGTTGCCGCTAATGCTGGGGCTGGGAGAAAGTTCCAAGCCGTCTCACCTCGATGATGCCGCAATCATAGAAACGAATGGTGCGACCGAGGTCTTAACCACAGATCATTTGAAGAGTTTTACCGATGATCCGTGGGTGATTGGGAGGGTCGCGGCCATTCATGCGATGGGCGATATCTGGGCGATGGGCGGGGTGCCCAAGCATGCGCTATCGACATTAATTTTGCCCAATATGAGTGTAGGCATCCATACCAATATGGTGCGCGAAATCATGGCGGGCGCTAGAGCCGCATTTGACGAGGCAGGTGCCGCGATCGTCGGCGGTCATACCAGTATTGGCGCAGACCTAACGGTTGGATTCACGGTTCGAGGGCTTGTTGATGGCGAACCGATAACGCTAGCCGGGGCAAAACCGGGCGATATTCTTATTCTGACCAAGCCGATTGGAACCGGCGTCATACTGGCCGCAGAGATGCGGCGGCGTGTTGATCCGCATGCCTATGCAGGGACGTTGGAAAGTATGATGAGGTCTCAAGGCAAGGCGGCTGCGATCTTGGCCAAAACAGCAACGGCGATGACTGATGTCACCGGATTTGGACTGGTGGGACACTTGATGACCATCCTTGAGGCGTCAAAGGTCGGTGCAGAGCTAGATTTAGAGGCACTTCCATTACTGCCGGATGCGCTTCGATTGTCGGGGCAGGGGCTGCGCTCTTCAATATGGCAAGCGAACTCAGAAGTCGCCGCCCGCATGACTTTCAAACAGAGCGCAAAGACCGACCTCTTGTTTGACCCCCAGACGGGTGGTGGCCTTTTGGCTTGTATTCCGGAGGATTGTCTCAATGATACGCTTAGTTTGTTGCAAGCAGCGGGTGAACCGGTCTGGACTATTGGGCGCACTTCTGAGCGTACCAAGTTCATAGCATTGTGTTAGTGTTTTCGCTATTGTTAGGATAGAATTTTCCAGCCAAATCTAAGCAGAGATTACTTTGCCTTGTAGTTATGATTGCAAATGTTCGCGACTTGAGAAGAAACTGAACGCGATTGTCAGGGCGGGCCATAAACTTGTTGTGGCAACTACAAATCGATATTTTGGCGATCTGTGGATGAACGCCAATTGCTCGGACATAGTTAAGCAGACAATCGGTATTCCCGGCGCCGGACATTAGATCTTGCCAGCGTATATGGGAACGCTCTTCGTCAGACGATTAGAACTAACGGAAGCTTATACCTGTTAGCCAACTTGCCCGAGTTTCGCCGCCATTGAAGCCTGCATAACAGGCAGGGCGATGTTTGCGGCTAAAAAATACCACCTTCTATTCACCAAAATTTCGATGTAGTTTCGATTGATGTCTAAATTAAAAGTCCCGTTAATTTTTGTTATTGGAATGCACCGGTCTGGTACCTCTGCACTAACACGAGCGCTTAGTTTGCTCGGTCTTAATTTGCCTGATGATCTTCTTGCTCCAAATCAAGATAACCCATTTGGATACTGGGAGCCAAAAGTTGTTGTTGACTTTAATCAACGCCTTTTGCAGCGCTTGGGACGCCATTGGTCTGACCCAAAACCCTTATCTACAGATTGGCAGCTTAAGGAAGTAGCTGGGTTTACTGCTAGTGACGCTGCGGAAATTCTTTCACACGAGTATGAAAAAATCGCTCTAAGAGGTGAATTTTCTGGAATAGTCATTAAAGACCCTCGTCTTTCGAGAACGATGCCAGTTTGGCTTCGTGCAGCGCAGTTATGTGGTTTCGATGTAAGTTGTTTGATTGCCTGCAGGAAGCCTGTGGAAGTTTTCAAGTCGCTACAGGCACGCGATAAAATGCCGAGAGAGCATGCTTTGCAGTTGTGGTTAACCTATATGCTGGAAGCTGAAAGAGGTACTAGAGGTTATAGCCGTGCCGTAATTAATTACGACGATTTGGTTGGAAACTGGCGAGTTGCGTTGAAGGGGGGTGAGGCTTCTATTAGTCGGCAAGGACTGTTGAATTTCGGCGATGGTAGCGAAGACGTAGATTTATTTCTAAGTGCGAGGCACAGAAACCAAGAGGTCTCTATTGATGAAATCTATGAAGAAGACCCCTTAGAATCTGACGTCAAGGACGTCTACAACTCTCTATTATCCCCAGATCTGTCGGAGAATCTTGAGGGGCTGAACGAAATAGATAAACGCCGTATAGCTTATTGGTCAAAGCGTAGTCCGGGCGAAGGGGAGTCCGGACTCGCGCAATTCCTGCCTGCATGGTACGCAGAGCAGAGTTGGGGCCTCTTGAAACAAGACCGAATTGAAGAGGCAATAGATTTTGCGAGCCGAGCCGTGACTCTAGCTCCTGATGTAATGCGGTTCCACTATGTCCTTGGAAACCACTTGATAGCGGCAGACAGACTAGAAGAAGCAGCGGATTGTTTTCGAAAGGCAAATGCAGTCGATGGTTCGCAAGTTCGAACACACCGTGCCTTAGCGAAAGTGGCTCGAAGTCTTGGGAATACGTTAGAGGCTATTGATGCTATTAAACGTGGGCTTGAGTTGAAAGGCGCAACTGCTTACGATCATTTTATGTTGGGAAATTTAATGCTTGATGCGGGCGAGCTACGTACAGCAGTCGAGTCTTTTCTCCGCGCTATTGAGCAGAATGATGAGCAAGCGGCATTTCACTTTAAACTTAGCCAAACTCTGGCTCGGTCAAATGATATTCAAAGTGCAATAAATCCGGCTTTGCGTGCAGTTATTCTAGAGCCAGAGAAGCAAATTTATATTGAGCACTTAGGCAGATTGTTTGAGCTAATTAACCGTATAGAAGAAGCAAAATTAGTGCGGCAAATTCCCGAAGTTCCAGCGCGTAGTAGGCTTTACTTGCTGAATGAAATTGAGCAGCTAGCAATGCAGAAATGATATTTGCAGCCGACTTGGCGGCGAGGTAGAAAACGTCGAAAGCTAAACGAAGATCTCATCAATAAAAAAATAAAGCATAGATGCGTTTTGTGATGCGTCAAAGGTGTCATGTGTTCCCCGTCAGCGACTATGAGACAGACGTTCTAAATTGCTAAGAGAGGGTTTGTCGCTCATCATTTCCTAGGAAGGGAAAGATGATGAG
>JAQWGO010000154.1 GCA_029238175.1 Henriciella sp.
CCGCAAACCTTCTAGCATGGCCTTTACAGATGCTGGACCATCATAAGGTAGCGGCCGAAGACCATCCTTTAGGAAGCCAAACTTCTCGTGCTCGGTGCCGATGCGCCATTGGTCTTTAGGCTTTGATCCGGCCTCAAACCATTCGATCAATTCTTGTTTGCCGGAAATGCGTGGGGCAGATTCGTCGATATCTTTCGTCGGTGTCGTCATCGCGTGCCCTCCAGGCAAATAATTAGTTCTTGGGCAAATAGGGTTGCTTTTGCCAATCGCCAACCTGCGATTGCCAAAGTGTGAGTGCGGATACAACCGCTGTTTCAGCTCTTAGGATACGTGGACCCAGCGTCACAGGGGTCACAAAGTCGAGAGACCGAAGCAATTCACGCTCATTCGGTGAAAATCCACCTTCTGGTCCGATAAGTATTCCTGCGGAGAGATTCGTATATTGCTCAAGCGCATTGATCATAGGTTTGGTGTCACCAGCCTCGTCGCAATAGAAAAGTGGGACGTCTGTAGGCCACGCCTCTAGAGCTGCCGTCAGTGACATTTCATCGTAGATTTTGGGCAAATCTAAGCGTTCGGTCTGTTCAGCCGCTTCAATCGCCAAAAGCTCCATGCGGTCGACGCGCAGCCGCTTGTTCTGCGTGTAATCCGTGATCACCGGCGAAATCACTGCTACACCAAGCTCTGTAGCCTTTTCGATAATAAAGTCGTTTCGGGCCTTTTTAATGGGAGCAAACAGGAGGTGTAGATTGCTCCCGTTTTCTTGCGGCCGTGTCTGCGTTGCCGGGGCCAAGAACCCACGTTTGCCTTGGCTACGAAGTGTGCAATTCCACTCACCATCTTTGCCGTTGAACGCACGAACTGTCGCGCCATCGGAAAGGCGCATAACTTTGATTAAATAGCGCGCCTGACCCTCCGCCAATTCGAATTCAGAAGCGCTAGCCAGCGGATTAGGGACGTAAAGACGGGGAATGTGGGCCATAATTGCGCTATAGAGTGTTGCGTTAGGCGCGTTAAGCCCATGGCAGGGAAAGAAAAACAGGTTATACGCTCTTTATGACTGAATCGCACGATCCCAATCAGCCGCTTGATCATGACGCTACTGCTGTGCCTGCCGATAGTGCGCTGCCTGAATGGCTCAAAGGTCTTCCAGATAGAGCACGCCCATATGCGGCACTAGCGCGATTGGACCGTCCAGTTGGTATTTGGCTCCTATTGTTGCCGTGTTTTATGGGGCTCGCCTTGATGCGAATTCCGACAGGGTTTGAATGGATCGATCTCTGGTGGGTAGTGCTGTTTGCTATCGGCGCTATTACGATGCGCGGAGCTGGCTGTACGTGGAACGACATCACAGATCGGGACGCCGATGCCCAAGTTTCTCGTACAGCATCTCGGCCAATTCCGTCAGGACAAGTGAGTACGAAAGAAGCTGCAATCTTTCTTGGCGCTCAACTCGCTATCGGGTTCCTTGTCTGGCTGTGCTTACCACGTGATGCAAAATACTGGGCCTTACTCGCGATCCCGCTTGTCGTTGCCTACCCGTATATGAAGCGCATAACGTGGTGGCCTCAGGCTTGGTTGGGCTTTACATTTAACTGGGGTGTGATCGTCGGTGCGGCGACAGCATCTGTATTCTCCGGCGCAGCTTTTGTTTTGTATCTGGGCCTCGTTTTCTGGACGATAGCCTACGATACGATATATGCGCTTCAAGATAGAGAAGACGACGCCTTGGCCGGGGTGAAATCAACAGCACGACTGTTTGAAGAAAAAGTGCTGACAGGTGTCTTCGTGTTCCATCTTGCTGCAACGAGTCTTATCGTACTCGGGGCCTATTTTGCAGGTGCTGGACGGATGGGCGCTACGATCGGCCTCGTGTTTATGCTGCACGGCGTTTGGCAGGTGTCTCGCTTGTCCGGCGATAAAGAGAAGCACGCATTGGCAGTGTTCAAGTCTAACGTCTGGGCGGGCGCAATCGTCCTTGCGGGGCTGATCATCGCTGCGATACTCTAATCATGTCGCCGCATGAAGTTTTGTCGAACCCGAATTGGTTTCCGGTACATTTCGATATCAATAAGGATTCGCTCACGTTCCTAAAGACAACACGCGAAGCTCTATCAGCCGCCGCGTTCCTTGATCAGCGTTTCTACACACCCAATGATGAGTTTCAGACAGTTCGACTTACAGACGCAATTGCCAGCAAAACTGGTCACGCACCGATAAGCTGGATTTTTCATACGGCATTTTGTTGCTCAACATTGATGGCGCGTGCGCTTGATCGACCGGGCAAGGTCCTTTCATTAAAAGAGCCAGATATCCTGATGCAGCTCGCTAATGCCCGCCGCATGGCGGGACAGAATGGCCATAGCGAATCCCAAATATCGGAAACTGAAAAACTCGTGCTCAACCTGTTGGGACGAAGATTCTCTGCGCAGGAACAAATCGTTATTAAGCCAACGAATCCAGCAAACCCGATTATCAAACTTGCGCTTGCCAGCGCCGATAGCTGCTTACTGATGACGTCGCCATTAGATGACTTTCTGGTGTCAGTCATAAAAAAGGGCGAAGGATGCCGTGGGTTTGTTCGCACGCTTTATAATATCTTTTCGCTAGATATGACGGGCCTATCTCAGCTTCCACAGCGCCAAGCCATGACGTTTACTGACTTGCAAGTCGCTGTTCTGGTTTGGCAACATCAATTGGAAGAGCTGACCGCATCGGCGCAGCAGTTTCCGCATAATGTTCGCGCAATCGATGGCTCACGTTTGCCAGCCTCACCTGCGAAATACCTATCTGCAGCTAGCCAATTTCTTGGCCTAGGGCTAACCGACGCTGATATATCAGATCAAGCCAATGGCTCGATTTTCAAAACAAACTCTAAGTTTTCCGATATTTCTTACGATAATAGTGTCCGCGCGAACGAGGCTGACGACATTCGCGCTTTGCATCACGAAGCCATCGAAACAGTGATTAAATGGCAAAGCACAATTGATATCGGACGGGTCTACAGGTTCTTACCCGCACAAGCGCTCGTCTGATAGCTCTTGTTTAACCCAGCGTCAGTACCTTACGTTCGGAAACATGGCAGTAGCAAAACGAATTCGCCCGTTGGATTTATTCACTCAAGCAGAGTGGGCACATGTCAGTCGTCGTTCAGACTTACTCGGCATCGGCGCTGTGTTTCATGCATGGATCGTAATCGGTCTGGCAATGGCCGCCGCCATCTGGCAACCTGTACTGATTATTCTGGCAGTACCTATTATCGGTGCCAGGCAGTTAGGCTTGTCTATCTTGATGCATGAGGCGGCGCATGGCGGCCTTAGTAAAAACCCTGCGCTGAATGGTTTTTTCGGTCACTGGATGTCCGGCGCACCAATCGGCGCTAGCTTGAAATCCTACCGCGATTATCATTTGAAACATCATAAATATGCCCAGCAAGACGAAGACCGAAAAAGCTATTCAGCGCAGGGTTTTTA
>JAQWGO010000164.1 GCA_029238175.1 Henriciella sp.
CTAATGATCAAGTTTGGTCTGCGTACGAGTTACCGCCGGTGCCTACTTCTGGCCAACGAGTATGCCGCAGTTCTTATGGTTACCCAGTCACATGTCCGCCGAGACGTGTAAGGCGTTAAGCCTAAAAAGGGTTGGACCCGAGTCTTCACGGATCGGGTCCAACTTGTTTTGTACTTATAGTTTAACCAGCATCTTGCCTTTGTTCTGGCCAGAAAAGAGGCCCATGAACGCGGCAGGCGCATTCTCAACACCTTCCATCACGGTCTCTTCGAACTTCATTTTGCCGCTAGCAATCCACTGAGACATATCTGCCAGAAATGCTGGCTGCATATCGGCGTGTGTTGAA
This sequence comes from Henriciella sp., assembly GCA_029238175.1. GTDB lineage: Bacteria > Pseudomonadota > Alphaproteobacteria > Caulobacterales > Hyphomonadaceae > Henriciella. Next base: position 347 of record JAQWGO010000164.1, read on the forward strand.
ACGATGAAGCCTCTGATCTGTAGCTGCTTGCCGACGATCTGGATCACATTGTTCGGACCGGGGCGTGGCTCAGTGTCATTATACTGAGAGATCATGCCGCAAATTGCCATACGTGCCATTGGGCGGGCAACTTCGATCGCGGCTTGGAAATGATCACCGCCAACATTGTCGAAGTAAACGTCGATGCCTTTAGGTGCGGCGGCGCGAAGCGCTGCAAGCAGACCTTCATAATCGCCAGCTGCGCGGTAATCGATGCACTCATCGGCGCCAAGCTCTTTAACAAAAGCGCATTTTTCTGCGCCGCCAGCAGAACCAATAACGGTACAGCCTTTAATCTTTGCAATTTGAACAACAGCAGAGCCAACCGCGCCCGCTGCGCCTGATACGAAGACGGTGTCGCCTTCTTTAAGCTCAGCAACACGCAAGATACCTGCATAAGCCGTTAGGCCCGGCATGCCTGCAATTCCGAGAAATGCGCTATCTGGAAGGCCTGTATTACCCGGCAGTTTTACCGCCATGACAGCTTCGGGTGGGGCCGTCCAAGCTTCGCGCCAACCTGCCATAGACTGCACCAGATCGCCAACGGCATAGTCTGGGTGATTTGTGGCTGTCACGCGGCCAACAGCGCCGCCAGTCAAAACTTCGCCAATTTGGAATGGCGGTACATAGCTTTCACGATCGTACATCCGCCCACGCATGTAAGGATCAACAGACATCCAGCTATTCTTGACTTGAATCTGGCCTGCGGCTGGTGCGCCAGCTTCGCTGACTTCTGTGCCAAAGTCGCTCGCTTGCGGCTCGCCAACAGGGCGGCTTTTAAGAGTAATTCCGGTTGAGCTAATTGCGGTCATTTTTATTCCTCCAAATACGTTTCTGCCACCCAAGTAAGGGTGGCAGCTCGAAAAAGGAATAGGTGCCGGAGCGGGAAGTCAGATTTCAGGTCTTAGTCCTTGGTCACTTTGACATCGGACACGAAGAACGTTGCCTCATCTTGATCACTCTCAAATATAGTCATCACGGTAATTAATGAGCCAATCGCGTGTTTCCTTACCAGCACGCCGCACCGATGATTGTTACTCTGAAAGAAATCGAAATGCGTTTTGATGGCGCGAACGGCTCACGAAGCTTGCAGGCTGAACGCGCCAATGCGATTTAGGCCGCGACTTGAGTGGAGTATCCCATGACGCAATTAAAGGTCGGCCTGATCGGCGCAGGTGTTTTCGGCGGCTATCACGCTGGCAAGATCGCAGCGTCTGAGCAAACAGAATTTGTTGGCGTTTTCGATCCTGATACAGTTCGCTGCGGCGCACTGGCGGACAAGAACCATGTTGCGGCATTCGTCACCCAAGACGAACTCTTTGCCGCCACTGATGCCATCCTCGTGGCTTGTCCAGCGATCTATCACGAAGCCGTTGTTCGCGCCGCACTTGAGGCTGGTAAACATGTCATGGTTGAGAAGCCGCTCGCACTGACCGGCCATGCTGCTGACAAGCTGGCGGCGATTGCGGACGAAAAGAACCTTATCCTTCAGGTTGGGCACCAAGAGCGGTTCGTGATGGACGCAATGGGACTGTTCGCCATCCCTGAAATGCCAACTCGAATTGAGGCTTTCCGCATCGCTCCGCCGTCACCAGATGGGCGCGCTGAGGATGTTTCCGTCATTTGGGACCTGATGACACATGATCTCGATATGGTCGGCAAGTTGATGGGTGAGCCGGTTGCTGTAAGCGCAACAGGCCGCCAAGCGCATACCAATCATACTGACGAAGCGACAGCAATCTTGAACTTTTCGAACGGCACGGCTGAAGTCACGGCAAGCCGCTGTGCGTTAGACCGTGATCGGCGGATGATCTTGACTTATCCAAGTGGCACAATCGCGATCGATTTTCTGACCCGCGTGCTGGAGAATTCGACACCTTACGAGGTCAAGCTCGACGTATCTGATGTTTTGCCAGATCCGCTTGGCGCGGCTGACGAAGCTTTCTTTGCGGCCTGTCTAGGACAGCGTGAATGCGCGGTGCCGGGGCGCGAGGCGGCGCTTGCGGTACATATGGCCGAGCAGGCCGAACTCTCTGTTTTACACACGATTGGAGCTTAACCCATGGCATATACTGATATCGACACAAGCATCCTGATCGACCTGCCTGCCGATGCCCCAATTCAATTGTTTGACCTGAAAAGCCAGCAAGCCTCCATCCGTCCAGCGCTCGAAAAGCGGTGGATCGATATCCTTGATCATGGCCGTTATATTGGCGGACCAGAAGTGACAGAGTGCGAAGAAAAGCTTGCTGAATTTACTGGCGCTGCAGAAGCCGTAGCCGTTGGGTCAGGGACACAGGCCCTCGTTATGCCGCTCCTCGCCATGGGGGTCGGTCCCGGCGATGCCGTTTTCATTCCCGGTTTTACTTATAATGCCACGGCCAATGCGGTTTTGCTGGCTGGCGCGTTCCCGGTGATTGTCGACATTGATCCGCGCACGTTCAATATGGACCCGGCTGACCTTGCCAAGAAAATCGACGAAACCAAAGCCAAAGGCGAGCTAACCCCGCGTTGTGTAATGCCCGTCGATCTGTATGGCCTTCCAGCCGACTACAAAGCCATCCAAGCCGTTGCAGATGCTCACAATCTCCGCGTTATTGCGGATGGCGCACAAGCATTCGGCGGCAAAGACAATGGCCGCTGGGTTGGAAATATCGTTGAGATTACAGCCACCAGTTTCTATCCGACCAAAACACTTGGCGGATATGGCGATGGCGGCGCGATTCTATGTCAGGATGCCGACTTTGCCGATCGCCTTCGGTCGATCCGTTGGCATGGCACCGGCGATAATCGCAAAGAATCCGTGCGCGTTGGGATCAATGGCCGCTGCGATTCGATTCAGTGTGCTGTGGTTGCGGAAAAGCTTGGCCTCTTCGAAGATGAGCTTAAGCGTCGCATTGCTGCCGCTGCTGTTTATGACGCGCGCCTTGAAGGTATCATCGATCACCAAATTGCGCTTGAGGGCCAAGAGAATGGCTACGGCCTCTACACGGTTCGTGTGCGCAACCGTGACGCTGTCCGTGCCAAGCTTGCAGAGCATAAAGTCCCGAACAATATCTACTATGATATGGCCATTCACCAGATGCCAGCTTTTGCCCATTGCGCCGAAGAGGGCAGTCTCCCGCACTGCGAGTTGGCCGCACAGGAAAGCCTTAGCCTTCCAATGCACCCGTATCTAAGTGAGGCGCAAATCCATAAAGTCTGCGACGTCTTAATCGCCGCACACAATGCCTAGTCGGGTGTTTTAGCGTGGCACTGTTTCAGGGGCTTTCCGCCTTTCCGATCACGCCAGCTGATGCTGACGGACAAATCGACAAAGCCGCCTTGGCGCGGATACTCGAGAGACTGGCTGTGGCGGAGGTTGATTCAATCGGCCTGCTCGGAAGTGCCGGATCATATGTCTATTTAAGCCGTGATCAGCGCCGCCAAGCGGTTGAAACTGCTGCTGAGGTTTTGAACGGCAAAACCCCGCTAATGGTCGGCGTTGGCGCGTTTCGTACAAGTGAAGCGGTCGCGTTAGCAAAAGACGCAAAGCCCGCTGGTGCTGACGCCGTTCTGCTCGCGCCTGTTTCGTATGTTTCACTCTCGCAAGACGAAGTTTTTCAGCACTTTAAAACCGTCTCTGAAGCCACTGACCTGCCGCTCTGTATCTATAATAACCCCGGCGCAACGCACTTCACTTTCGGTGACGAATTATTGTCCAAGCTTGCACATCTGCCGAATATCCAAGCCGTAAAAATGCCATCACCTCTGAAAGAGGACGTTCCAGAAGAGTTGAACCGCCTGCGCCCACGGATGCCGTCTGATTTCAAAATTGGATACAGTTGGGATATGCGTTCCGCCGACGCTGTCGCGCTTGGCGGGGAGGCTTGGTATAGCGGCATGGCTGGAATTTTACCTCAGCAAGTTTTGAAACTTTACCGTGCCGCACAGGCGCAAAATTTCGCTGATATTGACCGAATGAATGCGATCTTCAAACCGCTTTGGGATTTGTGCACAAAACTCGGCACCGTCCGCGTCCTCTACGGCATAGCCAACGGTACTGGATTATTCGATGGTCAGCCGCCTTTACCAGTATCGCCATTGTCGCAAACCGAAGCTGAGAAAGTTATGCAGGCTGTGAGTTCTCTTTCGGCGCTTTGATGACGCCTGTGCCTTTCGGTCATCCAATCCAGGAAGGTGCTTAATCAAGTTGTTTGGCTTCTAGAAGCTCACTGAGTAGTGCGTTGTTGAGTGTAAGATCGGCGACCGTATATTCATCCAGCACCGAAAAGAACGCTTCCAACGCCCTGCTAAGAGCGCCTTTAAGCTTGCAGGCGGGAGCAATTAAACAGCCTCCCGCTCCGTTCGGAAAACACTCAACCAAGGGTGAGGGGCCTTCAAGCGTTCGCGCGATGGTTCCGACACTTATTTTGTCTGATGATTTTGCCAGTCTTAGTCCGCCATTTCGACCTCGAACGGTCTCAATGAAGCCTTCTCTGCCAAGCGTATGGGCGACCTTCATTAAGTGGTTCTTTGAGATGCCAAAGCGCGTCGCAATGTCGGCGATCGTCGTGAGGTCTGGCGTTCTTACCGCAAGGTGCATCAAAAGACGCAGGGCATAGTCCGTTTGCGTGGTCAGGCGCATGAGAATCCTTAAAGATATATCTTATATATTGCTTTAATCGCTAGCGCGACGTACAGCAAGTCCACATTGCGGAGGTTGGACCATGCCGATTTTAAAAGCACTCGCGAAACTCTTTCTCTTACCGGGGACGATCGCGATCCATGTGGTTGGAATAACCATTGAGGAAGATGGCGGTATTTTCCGCTCGATGGTCAATATGCTATTCTGGGGCGCGTTGCTGACCCCCGTTATTTTACTGCTGGTTCTAAGGGCGAACTCGTAACTTTAACTGCCCCATCGGTGATCCAATCATCCCGCTAACCATCGCAGCTAATAGCGGCGGGGCAGGCCATAACTTGCTCAGCGGCGCAGCCAACCAATCGCGTAGCCATGGCAAGGCCGTACTGTCGCCCTGATAAACTGGCGTGAACAACCACGTCATCCACTGATACAATTGAACATGCCCATTTCGCAGACGCTTAAACTGTTTAAGCGCGTCTGGTGTGTCGGCGGCGTCTTGGATCGCTTTTGCAAGCGCCCATGCATCGAGCAACGCCATGTTTGCGCCCTGACCAAGTTGCGGAGATGCAGCATGCCAAGCATCGCCAATATGCACCAATCGCGGGCCAGAAATTGGACTAGGGTGTGTGCGATGACGGTAGCGGGCGAAGGTTAGTTCATCATGGCTTTGAAACTGATCTAACAATACCCCCGTTTCGGGCCACAGCGTTTCTGCCTCTTCCTTCCAGCTTTCTAGCGATCCACCTCGCCAAGCCTGTTCTTGGTCGGCTCGAATAGACCAGAAATAGGTCAGGCTCTCTGGCGCGTCTGCATGCGCGCGCCCCGACGCCATAACCCCCGTCATCTTGCTCGCTTTATGATAGCGCTGTTCCAGCGCCTTCGCATCAAAACCGCTATCTTTAGGCCAAGGCAGCGTCGCCCATAGCGCGCCATAGGGCAGGTCGCGTTTCGGTGCGCGTGTCAGCGGCGATCGCACGCCAAGCGCGTCGATAACCAGATCGAACGGGCCAATACTGCTTCCGTTTTGTCGCGTAATTGTGCCTGATACGGCATCGACAGACACGATATCCGTCGATCCAACCAGTTCTACGCCGCTGGCCAATGCGGCGTCTAATAATTGATTAAACACCATCCCTCGCTGCACGCCCAGCCCATACAGTTCTGACTTCCATTTGGCATACCGTACATCCAGAACGGGTCGCTGGGACGGTGTCGTTAGCCCCCAAAGCCGGTCAATCTTACTGCCAAGCGCCTCTATATTGTCGCGAAGGCCAAGCTTGCCGAGCACGGCCAGACCTGTCTGCTGCAGCATCAATCCAGACCCAATGGGCTGCGGCGTGTCAAATTGGTCGAACACCCGCACCGAATGCCCGGCGCGCGCCAGCAAGATTGCCGCCGTCAGTCCGCCGATCCCTGCACCGCAAATCGCAATATTTTGAGGTTTGCCCATTCATTCACCCTGCGACGCTGCGCCGACATTGTCACGCGCGACAAAACTTCCTACCTCACACCCATGACAAAGACGCTCAAAATTCTTGCCGCTCAGCTCAATCCAGTTGTCGGTGACATCCAAGGCAATTTAGCGCTTGCCCGCGAAGCCCATGCCAAAGGCCAAGACGATAGCGTCGACCTAGTCGTCCTTTCGGAGCTTTTCATGCTCGGTTATCCAGCCGAAGACTTGGTTCTGAAGCCTAGCGCTGTTGAGAACTCGATGGCCGCTATTCATGCCCTCGCCAAAGAGACTAAGAACGCGTCTGCCATCCTGATCGGCACGCCTTGGGCAGAAGAGGGCAAGCTCTATAATTCCGCTGTTCTCCTGCGTGATGGCAAGGTTGAAGCACGCTATGATAAACGTGAGTTGCCGAATTACGGTGTGTTTGACGAGAAGCGCATCTTTAATCCCGGCACAGCCGCCCACACCACTTACGATTTTAACGGCGTCAAAGTCGGCATCGCGATCTGCGAAGATATCTGGTTCGATCGGGTGCCAAGCGCATTGCATGAGGCCGGCGCTGAAATGCTCATCGCGCCGAACGCCTCACCTTGGCGGCGCACGATCCATGAGCAGCGCCACACGACGTTTTCCATGTGGGCAAAGACGGGCATTCCCTACCTGTTCGTCAATCAGGTCGGCGGCCAAGACGAATTGGTTTTCGACGGCAGCTCTTACGCCGTGGATTATGACGGCACCGAACACCAGCTGCTAGGTGATTTCGTTGAAGGGTATGCCAAGCTTACATATGATGGCGATACGCACCGTTTCGTGCCTGACGATGCCCCCGCAGCGCTAACCACCGGCTGGGAAGCAGAGTATCGCGCAGCGACGCTGGCCCTTGGCGATTATGTCAACAAAAATCGCTTTCCCGGTGTCGTTCTCGGCATGTCCGGAGGTATCGATAGCGCGCTTACGGCCGCGCTTGCGGTTGATGCGCTCGGGCCGGACCGCGTTTGGTGTGTGATGCTGCCCAGCAAATATACCAGCGATCATAGCCTCGAAGACGCCATGTCCTGCACTCACGCGCTCGGGGCGAAGTATGATACGATCAACATCGCGCCGGGCATCGGTGCGCTTGATGAAATGCTTGGCGCTCAGTTTGCGGGGTTAGAGCCGAACACCGCCGAAGAAAACATTCAGTCTCGCCTGCGCGCGGTCACCCTTATGGCCCTCTCGAACAAGTTCGGCCAAATGGTTGTTACGACAGGCAATAAGTCGGAAATGGCCGTCGGTTACGCAACGCTCTATGGTGACATGTGCGGCGGTTATAATGCGCTGAAAGACTTCTACAAAACTGAAGTGTTTGAGCTGGCAAAATGGCGCAACACAACGGTTCCAGAAGGCGCGCTCGGCCCTGCGGGCGAGGTGATCCCAGACCGTATCATCACGAAACCGCCAAGCGCAGAATTGCGCGAAGACCAACGCGATGATGACAGCCTCCCGCCATATGAAGTCTTAGACGATATCCTGCGCGGCCTTGTTGATCAGGAAGCTGATGTCGACGAACTGCTCGCGCGTGGCCATGATGAGAAGACCGTCCGCCGAATTGAGCACTTGCTCTACATCGCCGAATACAAGCGTCGCCAAGCCCCGCCGGGCGTCAAAGTTGGCGGCAAGAATTTCGGCCGCGACCGGCGCTACCCCATCACGAACCGCTTCCGCGACGACTGAATCTAACGGGAAAGATACAAAGCAGGCATCCAACTAGGCTTTGACTGATAAGGCTGAAACCGCGTTTGATATGGCTGCCAAAGTCTTGGATACATCCTCCTTTGTTGTGGCCCAAGAGGCGACGCTAATGCGGATGGCTTGCCGCCCCTGCCAGTTGGTTGGGCCGAACCAAGCCGTACCGGTTGTTTTTACGTGCTCCGCGATTTTGGGCGCGAGGCTCTCATCCGCAGGCCAAGCGGCGACAACCTGATTCAACGCGACGTCATTCAAAATTTGGAACCCCATGGCCGCCAATCCATCGGCGAAGTCGCGTGCATGCTCACAGCTTCGGTCGATGAGGTCGCCTATCCCCGCTCTGCCTAAACTATGGAGGGCCGCCCAAACCTCTACACCGCGGGCAGAGCGTGAAAATTCAGGAACCATATCCTTGGGGGCGGCCGTTCCGCCAACTTCAAGATAAGGTGCTTGTGTCGCCATTGTCAGATGAACTGGTTTTGGGTCCTTTATAATCGCAATCCCGCAATCATACGGCGTGTTCAGCCATTTATGACCATCAACCACCCAACTATCGGCTTTCTCATATCCCTCTAATTGCCTGCATGTTTTGGGTGACGCCGCAGCCCACAGTCCAAAAGCGCCATCTACATGCACCCAGGCCCCCGTATTTGCTGCTCTAGAAGCAATTTCGCCAATCGGATCAGCTGCGCCAGAGTTTAAGTTACCAGCTTGTAGTAACACCAATGCGGTCTCATCCAATTCGGGCACTTTCTCAGCGATCACGCGTCCCTGTGCGTCGCAGGGAACGAACTCGATTTCGTCGCTGCCTATCCCTAGCAATCTAAGCGCTTTGATGACTGTCACATGGATTTGTTCACTCGCGATAATGCGTAATGGGGGGCTGTTGCGTAGCCCCTTCGTCGACACGTCCCAGCCTTGGCGCGCCAGTAATGACTGACGCGCCGCAGCCAAACAGGTGAAGTTTGCGACGGTTGCGCCTGTCGTGAAGCCTACGGACGACTGTTTGGGCAAGTGAAGCAAATCGAGTAGCCAGCCCGCGGCAACGGTTTCCAATTTCACACCGACCGGGCTTGTGGCATCGCTGAAAACGATCTGATCCCAGGTCGACGCTAGCACCCGGGCCCCTAGTGATGCTGGCAAAGTCGCCCCGACAACTAAGCCAAAAAAGCGACCACCCGTCGTTGCAACAGTCGCGGGTGAGCCCAGCCTGTCCAGGTCTCGTAGAGTTTCCTCTGCTGAGCGGGGGCTCGCAGGCAGGGCGATATCAAATTCCTGCAGCGCCGAAATGTCAGCGTCCAACGGCGCAACGCGCCGATCGGCGATGGCTTCCACATAGGATTTCCCATATCCCGCAGCTAATTGTAGGGCGTCGATGGATTGCTGAAATGGGGCTGTTGTGTCAGTCATATTGCTCATGACGCCTTTATTGATAAAAATCTATATAGAAGAAATAGTATACGAATGAGTGAGCCGTCAACAACGACTTTCCTAAAGGCGCTGTCCAATGAAAAGCGGATGCAAATTCTTGAGTGGATTTTGACGCCGCGCGATTATTTTCCGGAACAAGTTGACGGGGACCTTGTCGATGACGGCGTGTGCATAAAATTCATCACTGATAAAATCGGGCTTCAACAACCAACGGTCACCTCGCATATGACGATCCTCGCGGCGGCGGGCTTAGTGACCTCCAATCAGATCAAAAATTGGGTTTTTTACAAACCTGATCGCGACGCCATCCAAAAAGCGATGTCAGCTTTTCAAGCTCGCATCGGCGTTTGATGCGGCCGGAACCCGTTGGGCTCACGTCTAGTTTTGCATCCCGAAGAGATCAGAAATACTGCGGCGAAAAATAAATCTATCCCCGCCCCAATGCACCCGGCCTATACTCCGCCTATCCCATCCTCACACAGGGCTGATCATGAACGGCGTGGTTTTGAGGTTGGGAGCGGCGGTCTGTGGCTAGGCATGGTGGAACCGAAACCCCATGCCCGGTGACAGTCGGGTCTGTATAGTATCGCCCCGGGCAGCGACCTGCCCGACGGTGGGCTTGCCCATAAGATACCAAATAGAGGCCAGGATCATTGCAGCCCCAGAGGCAGCAAAGACAAGATATGAGCAACGCGCCGCCGCAGGCGCATCCAAATTGGATGCTAACAGCCACGCCGAAAGGCTGGCATT
>JAQWGO010000008.1 GCA_029238175.1 Henriciella sp.
GTTTCTGGTGAAACATGGGTCTTCTTGGGTATTATCGGCCTTATGGTACTCCTGCGGGCACTGTCCCTCTATGGCATGACCATTCTCAACAATACTGGCGTTCAGCGCGCGATTGTTGATATTCAATCAGATCAATTCGAGCATCTAACCGATGGGGATTTCTCCAGAATTGGTGACGATGCGTCTGGCGGATATGTCAGTCGTTTCATTAATGACGTGAATGCATTGCGTGATGCAGGTCTTAGGCTTGCGAACAATCTTACGAAGGGCGTTCTGACGATTATAGGCGCGTTTACAGTCATGCTGATCATTGACTGGCAACTTACCTTGTTACTGCTGATGGCTTACCCGCTCGCTTTCGGTCCAGTAATTGGATTGGGCAACCGGGTCCGGAAGCGCGCTAAGACTGCACAAAAACAAGTCGGTGAAGTAACAGCGCTGCTCTCAGAAGGTTTCCAATCGATGCGCGTGATCAAAGCGTATGGACTGGAAAGCTACCAGAAGGATCGCGCGCGAAAAGGCTTTGTTGAGCGTTCACGCCTGTTTCTGAAAGTCCTTACAGACAAAGCCGCGGTTGATCCGATTCTTGAGATCGCGGGCGGGCTTGCGATCATCACCGTCCTTGGCATCACGGCTTGGCGGATCAGCACAGGCGATTCGTCCATTCCGAATTTTGTAGCGATCATCACAATGATTGGCGTCGCATCGCCAGAATTGCGCGCCCTAGGAACGTTGAACGCCGTTGCCCAAGAAGGCGCTGCCGCCGCCGATCGTGTCTTTGAAATCGTAGATGCGCAGCCGCAAATTGCAGATGCACCGGATGCAATAGAACTTACCGATACGAATGGCGCAATTACCTTTGAGAACGTCGCGTTTGCTTACCCTGATGGCACGATGGCTTTACATGACACGAGCTTCAATATTCGAGCAGGCGAGACGGTTGCGATTGTGGGTCCAAGCGGCGCGGGGAAGTCGACAATCTTCAACCTAATTCTGCGTCTATACGACTTGAAATCTGGAAGCATTCGTCTGGATGACAATTCAATCCAAACGGTGACTGGGGCCAGCCTGAGAGCACAAACCGCGCTTGTGTCTCAGGACACGGCTTTATTTGACGACTCTATCCGAACGAATATTGCGCTCGGGAAACTGACCGCAACCGATGAAGAGATAGAATCGGCGGCGAAAGCGGCCAACGCGCACGAATTCATAACGGCGCTTCCAGACGGGTATGCCTCACCCGCTGGAGAGATGGGACGCAACCTGTCTGGCGGACAGAGACAACGCATTGCTTTGGCCCGCGCTATCCTGCGTGACGCGCCCATACTTCTGTTGGATGAAGCAACTTCGGCATTGGACGCTGAAAGTGAAGCTAAGGTTCAGTCAGCGCTTGCAGACTTTTCCAAGGACCGCACGACACTGATTATTGCGCATAGGCTTTCGACCGTTCGGGCCGCTGACCGGATAATCGTGTTAGAGAACGGCCGCGTAACGGAACAAGGCAACCATGACGCGCTGATGAAAGCTGCAGGCGCCTACAAACGCCTAGTGGAGTTACAGCTTAGCTAGTCTGCTGAAGCGGTCGTTCTTGCGGCATTTGCGCTGCAGCCGTTTTTAAGAACCGGGCAATTTTCTCTGAACTCTCTGCGCCCTGCACAGCGATCTGCCGATGCGCTATGAACGTCGGCACACCTGAAACACCCCTTTGGCGAAATAGGTTCGCTTCCGAACGTGTTGTTTCCACATCAGCGTCACTGGCGAGGAGGGAGGACGAGATGTTTGAGTCTAAGCCGACCTTCGCCCCAATCGTGACGAGCGTTTCATGGTCGCCGATATCCTCGCCTTTGGAGAAATAGGATTCAAACAGCGCTTCCTTCATTTCCATACCAAGATTTTGGCCTTGTGCCCATCTGACAAGACGGTGCGCGTTGAAACTGTTCGGACGGCGCGTGATTTTATCAAAGGCAAACGGAATACCTTCGTCAGCACCATATTGAACCAAAGCGTCGCGCATCGAGTTCGCGCGTTCCTTATTTTGATCCGAACCGAATTTGGCTTTCATATAGGCCTTATAATCGGTGCCACCGGCAGGGATTGCAGGGTCCAGCTCGAACGGTCTGAACCGGACGTCGACATCCAATTCCGGAACTAGCTCTAGGGCGCCTTGGAAGCGGCGAAGACCGACCCAGCACCATGGACACACAAGATCAGAAACCATTTCAATTGTGAGCGTCATACGTCTTCTTTCGATACAGTCATAAACAAGGCGGCCTAAGCTGGAATTCTATCTGACTTGCTGGAAGCCGACTTCAGCACCCCATAATAACCACTTTGAACTTCCATTCTATCCGTGTGACCCAACTTTGTAAGCATGCGATGCGCTTCAGCTAATCTATAGAAGGGCAGATGCATGAAAATGTGGTGCTCACAATGATAGTTTACGTAATAAGGCGCGATAAATATGCGCTCTAACATACTGACACGGGTTGTTCGGGCATGCCGCATAGGATCGGCATGATCGGGCACAACTGCGTGTTCAGCGATATTCCGCAGGCGTGTAATCATCTGATTCCACGTCGCCAGAGGTAACAACCACAAGACAAAAAATGCCCACCAGTGTCCAGTGGCAACCAGGATTGCGAGAATCACGAGGTTCGTCGCGACAAATGGCACGACCGCTTCACGTGCTGATTGGGATCTATTCTCCGTCCCTTTGGCATTACGAATACCCAAGCCAACCGCGTTCGAGAATTGGTTCAAGCGCTGCTTGAAAAACGTTTGCCCTGTAAGGTCGCGAATGATTTTTCGACGCAGCGATGCCTTAGTGATCGGGAAGGGGGCCGACAGGATTAAATCCGGGTCTTCGTCTTGCTGGGCA
>JAQWGO010000017.1 GCA_029238175.1 Henriciella sp.
GGCTCCTATCCATGACGGCATCAAGGACAAGATCGTCTCAATGGATGAAAACCAAACGCAAGTTATCTTTCGCACATTCAACAATACAGTGCGCGTCTACAGAAACTCGGTCTCCGAGAAAGTCGCAGCGGTAGAGGCTGCAGGCGGCACATATAATGATATTCGCGAGCTCGTGTCTGGAGCCAACCAAGAAGTCGCTTGGCAGACCGGAGATATTGAAGCCGGTATGGTCAGTGCCGGACTATCGGGCGCGCTTGTCGAACAGGTCTTGACGTGTGAGGAACTCATTGACTCGATTGTTGCCGAAGCCAAATCAATTATTACCCATCGCCTGATGGGGATGCTTGCGGACGCTTAGACCTGTAACTCATCCCGGTTGTGCAAGTTAGTGTCTTTAGAGGCCAAGCACGGTCTTCGCTATGATGTTTCTTTGCACTTCGCTGGTTCCGCCCGCGACAGTTGCTGCTCTTTGATCGAAGTAGCGCGGCGTCGCCAGCAACCAATGCTCCGGACCGATCATCTCTTCATTATTCCCAGGCCGCAGAGCTTCACGCTGACGGACCAAAGCGTAAGGTCCCGCTGCCTCAACAAAAAGCGCGTCTATTTCCTGTAACAGTTCGCGCGTCATGACCCGGGTAAAAGAAGACAAAACGCCTGGCGACTCGCCTTGCCCCAAAGCATGGCTAATGCGCTGCTCGGTGGCATCGGCGGCCATCATTGCGATTTCATTCGCGGCAAAGCGCTCCCGAAAACCGGGATCATCGAACTGATTGACAACGCCTTTCGACGTATCGTCATTTATCGCACCAGAAATAAGTTCAAGATTGCGGCGCAGCATGGGCGTGATATTCGTGCCGCCGCGTTCAAACTCGAGAAGATATTTCGCAACGCGCCAACCGTCATTTTCTTCACCGACGCGATTGGATTGCGGGACGCGAACCTCATCCAAGTAAACGTGATTTTGTTCGTGAACGCCATTCAGATTCAGAATCGGTTCGACCCTGATTCCGGGGCTATTCATCTCGAGCAGCAGGAACGTAATACCTTGTTGGGGCCGCCCCTCTGTGGAAGTGCGCACCAAGCAAAACATATGGGTCGCATCCTGCGCATTCGATGTCCAAATCTTGGCGCCAGTGACGATATAGTGTTTGCCATCTTTGATCGCCGCAGTTCGAAGAGACGCCAAATCCGATCCAGACCCCGGTTCAGAATAGCCCTGGCACCACACATGCTCTGCTGAGAGAATACGAGGTAGATAGAAGTCCTTCTGTGCTTTTGATCCATACCCGATCAAGCAGGGTCCGCACATGTTTAGGCTCTGCTGATGCTCACCGGGCGCGTTGGCCAGAAGCGATTCTTCGCGGAAGATCTCCTTCTGTTTCGAATCCCATCCCGTCCCCCCGTATTCTTCAGGCCAAGTCGGCGCGCCCCAACCATGGGCATGACGGACACTTTGCCATTCCAGCGCTTGTTCCATATGTGGGAACGCATATGTCTGCAGCCGTCCTGCTGCGCGCATGGCGTCAGTCAAATGCGCGTTCAGGAAAGCCCTAACCTCTGCCCGAAACTCACAATAATCTATTTCCATCGTCAACTTCCTTCGACGTAGTCTGCTATGAAATAGACCGTTCCTGATCCTGCCAATACGGCGCTCTGAGGTCACGCTTCAACACTTTCATCGCACCAGAAAGAGGAAGCGGCTCGTTTCGAAACGCGATCGACTTTGGCACTTTATAGCCGGCAACCGACTCGCGCGCATGTTCCATCAAGTCTTCCCCCGAAACGCTCGCCCCCTCAACGAGCACGACAATCGCGTGAACCGCTTCACCCCAGACTTCGTCAGGTATGCCGATAACCGCAACCTGACGCACCGCTGGATGGCTGGCGATCGCGTTTTCGACTTCGGTGGAGTATACATTCTCACCGCCGGTCACGATCATATCTTTGACGCGGTCGACGAGGAATAAGTATCCGTCTTCGTCTAAATATCCGGCATCACCAGTATGGTACCAGCCATTGCGGAAAACCTCTTGAGTGGCCTCTCGTTTGTTCCAATACTCGGTCATAAAATTCCCGCCCCGCGCGCAGACCTCGCCGATGTCACCGGTCGCGACTTCCTGTCCGTCTTTGTCGCGAATGGAGAGCTCAACGCCGATGACGGGTCGCCCGACCGATCGCAAATAAGCACCGCCCTTACGATGGTCTTCGGGTGACAGGCTGGTGAGGCTCGCTGAACTCTCGGTCATTCCATACCCTTGAAACAGCTCAAGCTCAGGAGACGCGGCCAGCAGTTTGCCGAGCAAGGCGCCAGGCATTGGAGAGGCCCCATACGTCATTTGCTCTAGAGACCGCAAACGCTGAGGTGAAAAATCAGGATGCGCCATCATCATACCGATCATCGTGGGGACCATGGTGGTCGATGTCACCTGATGACGTTCAATTTCATTCATAACCAGCCGGGGTTCGAAGCCAGGAATGATAACGGTAGTTCCGCCAACGGCATACGTCGAAAGCAGGGCTCCAGTTGAAGCAACGTGAAACATCGGCGTTTGGATGAGGCTCACAGTTGTGTCATTCATCTTCGGGCGCGCGAGACGCCCGTGATATTGATTGAGCATTTTTGCGCGCTGAGTGAGAACCACACCTTTAGGAAGCCCCGTTGTGCCGCCGGTATACATCAGGACGACCGGATCCTCTTCTTCAGGCTCACTCGGTAGGATTGGAGAGGCTGCTCTAATCATATCCTCATAATGAAACTCCGAAGGATCGCCCTCTTCGCCAATTAAAATGGATTTTCGAATTGGGAAGCGCTCGCTCTCGCTAAGCGCCAACGCCAACAGGGGCGCGAAGTGCTTATCGACGAAGACAATTTCCGCGCCGGAATCTTGGATGATATAATTCAGTTCTTTCGGGCTCAGTCTCAAATTGAGAGGATTGATGATCCCCCCACCGAGAAAAGCTGCATGAAAAAGCTCAAGGTATTCATGTGAGTTTCTCGCGAGGACGGCGAAACGATCGCTTTTGGACACCCCGCACTGATGCTTGAGTGCATGGACCAACCGATACACGCGATCAGCATGCTGTTCGAATGTTGCCTCATAAGTCCCGTCAACGACCGCCGGTTTCGTCTTGTGACGCTGCAGCGCGGGAATAAAGTGGCGGTGATAAATGAGCTCTTTCACTCTGGGCTCCATCAAAAGTGATAAAAATGAAGGACGTGAGGGCTCAAGCGGTAAATACCGTTGCCCTCGCTTAAAGAATTTCGCCTCTTGCCGTACACTCTAATGTGATACATTAATATGGACAGAGAAGTCAATTTGAAAGCGAGTGAAGCGCTCAACATAAGAGGTTCAAAGTCACATACGCTCTTGGAGTAAGCCTGAACGTCAAGCGATTGGATGAAAGCTCAAATTGAAAATCGCACAACACAAAACTGAATAAGGAAACACTGAATGTCTGGAAGCACAATTATACTAGGAGCCGGCGCCTCTCAGGGGGTTGGCGGAGCCTTAGCGCGGCGATTTGCTCGCGAAGGTCAGCATGTCATTATCGGCGGCCGAACGACCGATCGTATAAAGAGGCTTGCCCAAGAGGTGAGCGATGCAGGCGGATCGGCAGAGGGTATTTCCGTCGATGTCACTGTCGAAGCCGATCTCGATGCCTTATTTGAATATGCCGCGCAGAAAAGCCCGATCAACGTGGTCTTGTACAATGCCGGAAATAATGCGGTTATCCCATTTGAGAAACTGGAACCGGAAATCGTCGAGAAGTTTTGGCGAGTCGGCTGTTTCGGGGCATTTCTCACGGCCAAACGCGCTGTACCGATTATGAAGGCGCAAGGCCATGGAAGCCTCTTTTTTACCGGGGCTTCTGGATCGATGCGCGGAAAGCCAAATTTCGCGCATTTTGCATCAATGAAAGCCGGGCTACGAATGCTCGCACAGTCCCTCGCGCGGGAGTTTGGACCCGATGGCATTCATGTCGCCCATTTTGTCATTGATGGCGTAATTGATGGCGAAATCGTTCGTCAGCGTTTCGGCGAATATGTCGAGAAGCTTGGCGAAGATGGCTGCCTGTCACCCGATGCCATAGCGGACACTTACTGGCATGTGCATTCGCAGCAAAAATCTGTCTGGACCCATGAAATGGATCTTCGCCCGTTCAAAGAGCGATGGTAGCAGACAAGGGTCCGGTCGGCTTGGCCGAAAAAGCGATCCTTCAATAACTGTTAGTCTTCTGCATTCGGAGCTTCACCTTCCGGCGCAGCCATAAGCGGA
>JAQWGO010000042.1 GCA_029238175.1 Henriciella sp.
CTGGCGTTTGATGTCTTTGACGATCCGTTCGCCGGACGTTGGTTTACCCTGTCTCATCTGTCTCTCCGTGAGATACAAGATGAGCGAAAACCCTCTCTTAGCACAGACCTAAATCTGAGACACAAGCGCTGACGTTAGACACGAGATAATTATATAACCATATGGTTATGTTAAGTGCTTTATCTCAATCTGAACCAAGTAATCTGGATGCCGTTTTTGCAGCATTGGCGGACCCGACGCGGCGCGCGATCTTGTCGAAACTGGCCTATGGAGAGGCGTCGGTGAATGAGATTGCTTCGCCGTTTGAGATGAGCCAACCGGCCATTTCTAAACACCTAAAAGTGCTAGAGCGGGCGGGCCTGATTGAGCATGGCGTGGACAAGCAGAAGCGTCCGCGGCGGCTAAACGCCGAACCGATGGCGGCGGCGGTGGCTTGGCTGGAAGAGTTTAAACAATTCTGGGGGGCGAGCTTTGATCAGCTGGATGACCTTCTGGTGACCCTAAAAGCGGCTGAGGAGGCCAAAAACGATGACTGAACTCCCAATGTTTGTGATGGAACGCGAATTTGATGCCCCGCGAGAGCTGGTCTGGCGGACGTGGACGGAACTGGAACTGTTGGGCCATTGGTATGGACCGGGCGTTGAGACGGTCGTGCATAAGCTTGATGTGCGGGTTGGCGGTGCTTGGCTGAACGAGATGAAAATGGGAGAGCGGTCTGGCTATCAACGCTGTGACTATACTGAAGTTGTGAAGCCTGAGCGGTTGGTCATGCTGATGTCGACAACGGATGCAGACTGGAACCTCGCGGCTAATCCGATGATGCCGGATTGGCCGCGTGTTTTGCTGACGACGGTGACATTTGAGGATGCCGGTAGCAAAACCAAGATGCGGCTTGAATGGTCGCCGCATGAGGCAACGGATGCTGAGATTGCCTGCTTTGTTGGCGTGGTTGAGAACCTTGGCAAAGGCTGGGGTGCTGGCATGGTGATGCTGGAAGAGATGCTTGCGGACTTGCAGGCCTAGCGCTTTCCATTGACGAAGTCAGCGATTGCGGGTTTCCTCAAAAGAAAAACGGAGGAAACCCCATGACTGGAATTGAAGCTGTCGTCTTGTACGCCGGACTGTTTGTAGTGCTCTTTTTAGGGCTGAAGTTGAATGCAGGCCGCGTGCGAGCGTCTGAAAAGGTGAATTTTGGCGAGGGGACCAGTGACCCGATGCGCCAGGCTATGAGGGTTCAGGGCAACGCCGTAGAAGATGTACCGATCACGTTGCTGGGTCTTTACGGCTTAGCGGCGATGTCTGCGCCGGTCATGTTGATCCATATATTGGGCGCAGGGTTTTTAGTTTTTCGTCTCGCGCATGCCTTTGCACTGGGTAGTGGCGCAGGGTCTGGGGCTGGCCGCATTGTCGGAACGCTGGGCACTTTGGTTGTAATGCTGGTGACTGGCGGCGCGTGTATCTGGTTTGCGCTGACCTAGAGCAGGGCTACTTGAACGTCCTTTGTCCAGCCGACATGGACACTGCCATTTGCTTCAATCACGGGGCGTTTGATCAGGGTTGGATTGGCCATCAAGAGCGCGGCGGGTTCCGTCGCGCGGTCTTGCTCTGACAGGTTACGCCATGTGGTGGAGCGCTTGTTTATCAGTGCTTCAGCGCCTGCAGCTTGCAGCCACGCGGGCACGCAAATCTCTAAATCGGTGTCCGCACGGATGTCGATAAATGTCACCGTTTTGCCAGCGGCTTCGAGAGCTTTTAGCGCCTTCTTGCAGGTGTCGCAGTTTTTTAGACCATAGAGGGTGAGGGGCATGAGCGTGTCCTGCTTTAATTATGCCTGATCAACATAGATCTCACCGTCCAAATCGTCGAGCTTGATCTGTAGATGTGCGCGGACATCTTGGACGGCTTGATTGTAAATCGTAGGACCAAGTGCAGCGACCATTAGGTCAAGAATTTGGCCGGCTCGAAAGTCGCTTATGGTTTCGTCGAACTCTGACATAAAGCTAGCCTGAATATCCCTGACGAGAGCGTCTTTGCGATCATCGGAGAGTAATATTTGTTTCATTCGGCTTCTTCTGTCTCAGTCTTAGTTAGCGTACGGGTTTCACCCGGTACGTGCAGATAGTCAGCGCCGGATGCAATCAAATCCGCTGGCACTTCAATCGGAACGTGTACACCGATCGCGGCTTCTGCATTGAGGCGACCATTTAGCAAGGCTGGACCGTCGCCGGCGGTAAAGAACCAATAGGGCGGGAATGCCGTATCGGTACGTTTGGCTTGCCAGTGTTCATCATGGGGAAGGTAGTGCTCATCGCGCGGATCGGCGTCGCCCATATGCATCACGGTCTGACTATCTTCTAGGGTGACCCGCCAGACCAAGTTTGAGATGTCGGCACGGCCGGGCCAACCCGCGTGAGGGATACGAACGACGTCGATTTCCATGGTCTTGAACGTGATTTGCGTTGGGTGGTCTAAGCGTTCCAGCGGGATGCCCGTTACGCGGCTGAAGATTGGGTTACCCGGATCGGTTTCTTCTTGCATCCATTCCAGCGCTTGGGTTGGGGCGTAGAGGTGGGTTTCGGTATTGGTTTCGAGATATTTGATCACCTCATCGACCGAGAAATGGTCAGGGTGCATATGACTGACGAAGATAGCGTCGACATTGTCGTAAGGCGCTTCGCCAGTCATCATCGCGAAGCGAATGTCTTCCGGGACCATCTGATAGACGCCAAATCCCTTCGGGTAGAGTGGGTCGAAGAGGATTTTGGTGTGCCCGTCACTGACCATGATGCCTTCATTGCCAACATAGGTCGCTTCAGTGGGCGTTTCAGGATGAGCATAAACTGAAAGAGGCAGACCCAATATTGCTAAGGCGATTAGGGCGAGGCGCATGATATTCTCCGGAACAGCTTGTTAACCACACTGTAAGCGGAAGTCGTTTAAAACCAAGGTATGAAAAGGGGTATGCGCACTTTCCTTGTAGGAGTTGCGGCAATGATGTTGTCGCATACTCATGCGTTTGCAGCGCCTGGCGATATCTTGTTTTCCGAGAATTTTGATGCTGGCGCTGGGTGTAGCACTCTGGGGCCGTCTTTCACCTTCAACACAACAAGCACGAATCTGGGCGGCACCAGCACGCAAACATCCAATTCAGGCAATTGTTCTGCGTTCACGCGCGGCGGGGTCGTGACATTAGAGAGCCAAGCCATCGATCTGTCTTCAGCCATTGGCGCAACGCTTACAGCTTGGCTGCGGCTCGGCTCAGATACGTTCAGTGAGGATGTCGACAATGGCGAGGATATGCTGGTCGAGTATCTTAATGATAGTGCGGTTTGGCTGCCGATCACGACGGAGGCTGGATCTGGCGCAGCGGGCAGCGTGATCAATATTGATTTTGATGTGCCACTGGATGCGCTGCATTCCGGCTTTCGGATAAGGTTCTCCCAGACTGGCGGCAGCGGCGGACCGCCGGCAAATGGCGGAGTTGGTTATGATTATTGGCATATTGATGATGTTTTACTGATTGAGACAGGCAGTGCGCCGCCGCCGCCTCTGCCATCCGGTATGGGCATTGGGCTTTGTGAGCGGTTTGAAAGCGGTTTTGGTAACTGGTCAGCGTCGAATGGCGGACGCTCTGGCGTGAACGGTGATACGTTTCAGTCGGCAAGCAACTCCATGTTTCTGCGCCACAATACGGTGACATCGACATCGATCGCGTTTGATTCAGATGAACTCGGTGAGATTGAAGTTTGGGTCCAGCGCGGTTCTGATGCCTTCAGTGAAAACCCTGAAGCGGGAGAGGATCTGACGTTTCAGTATCTGAATGCCGCCAGTAATTGGATCACGCTGGATACTTTTGCCGGGAATGGCACCCAGGGGCAGATTTTTACAGAGACATACACGATGCCAGTGTCGGCTTGGCACCCGAATTTCAGGGTGCGTTTCACCTTGGCGACCGGGAGTGGATCTGACTTTGACTATTGGAATGTCGATGATCTTTGTTTTAACCGCGCTCAGCCTGATTTTAGTGTGAATAAGTCGGTTATTATCGAACAGGATCCGATAAATGGCACGACAAACGCGCTTGGAATTCCGGGGTCTTGGGCGATCTATTCAATCACTGTGACGAATAATGGGCTTGGGAGTTCAGATGCCGACACGATGGTTATCGGAGATGCGGTTGATGCGCTGACAAGCCTGTTCACGGGTGATTTTGATGGCGGGGGTTCGCCGTTTAACTTCATCGATGGAACCGGCTTGAATGCGAGTGGGTTGAGCCTGCCCTTCACCAGCCTTGGCGACGGATCAGATGGCGTAACTTTCCTCAATGGGGGTGGGTCGACTATTATACCAAATGGCGCGTTTGATCCGGCAGTTGCTAGTTTCCGATTGGCCTTTGATGGTGCGATGAGCGGCACATCCGGTGGCGGCACCCCGACATTTACAATCGAATACCGGGTTCTCGTGGAATAGGTCTATTCAACCACGCCGACGATGGGACCCATATCTACACCAAACTCGTTTCGCGAAATTTCTGGCGCATAGATACGGCTGACTTGTCCATCTAAGAATAGGGCGTTGGGTGTGTTCAGAACATCGCGAAACAGCGTTGCGAACTCGTGGAAGGTCACGGCCGTATCAGAGATGGCAAATCGGATTGTTTTGCCATCATCGCTAACCCCGACACCGTTTCTGCGCTTGCGAGAGGTTCCGTCCGGATTGAAATCGGGATGCAGCGCGCCGTCGATGACAAGCATCGGGCCCGACTGAGTTGCATAAGTTGGATTTGGGTTTGAGGCCAAATAGGCTTGGCTTTCTGTAACCCCTGCGATGGTCGGTGTGAGCCAGAAAACGCCGTTTGGTTTCAGGTGGAAGTTTCCGGGACCGTCATTTGTATTCACGCTGGCTTGGTCACCAGATGTATCACGATAGAAGCCGACTGGGCGGCGGTCTTCGTGATACATGCCGCCATTCATCGCAAAAACCAAGTTCTTGCCTTGCTCATCCATTTCCCGCGCGAGCGTTTCGAATTGGAGGTAAGGCTGGCCTGCCGGATCGCTATGAAACAGGCGTATGTCGTTTGTAATGTCGTATGTGCAGACGGTGAAATCTTGGCCAGCATGGGCTTTGCTATGGCAGCCATAAGCTGTTTCGGCGGGTGCAGTGACGACACGCACGTCCTCTGCGCAGGCCGCGATGAATACAACACCAATAAGGGCAAGAGCGAACCGCACGCGTGAATCTCCTAAGAATCCACGAGGTGACCAAGCGGAACTTCTTTCAAATATGACGAGTTTCGTCGCACGGATCAACGGAGTGTTCACCATAATCTGTCAACAGGGCGTTTGGTGTATGTGTGGAGTAGAGTATGAACGAGGCGACAATAGCGCAGGCGCAAGGCGCGCGCGGATGGGTTCAGAAGCTTGGAGCTAGTCCATATATCGTAACAGTTTTCCTGTCGGCAGCGCTGGTTTTTCTGGTTCAACCGATGTTTGCCAAGATGGCGACGCCCTTGCTCGGCGGTTCTCCAAATGTCTGGAATGTCTCGCTTGTCTGTTTTCAGGCCGCTTTGCTTTTAGGTTACGCTTACGCGCACACTCTCAACCATTTTGTGAAATCATTGCGTACTCAGATTGGGATTCACTCAGCTCTGCTGGTAGTGGCGGGTTTGGTCTTGCCGTTCCAGCTGACCGGGGCATTGGGTGAGCCGAGTGCGACGCAGCCGACATTGTGGTTGATTGGTGTATTTGCGCTGTCCATCGCGCCGCCATTTGCCGTGATCTCTGCGACCGCGCCGCTTATCCAGAGCTGGTATAGTCGTTCTGGCCGTGAAGACGCGCACGATCCATATCACCTGTATGGCGCGAGTAATATTGGTTCGCTTCTTGGGCTTGCCGCTTACCCGCTTCTGTTAGAGCCTTTGCTACCTGTCGCGTCGCAAACGCTGACTTGGACATTGGGATATATGGCGCTGGCAGTTCTGTTGATTGCGTCTGGTTTTGTAGCGCTGACATCTGGTGGTGGCGCAGCGGTTGCGACGGCACCTGAAGCTGAGGCTGACATAGACGCGCCGGTGGTTTCGTCGGTCTGGAAGCAGCGTCTATGGTGGCTGGTCCTCGCATTTATTCCGTCTAGCCTGTTGGTTGGCGTAACGACCCATATTGCAACCGATGTGGCGAGTGCGCCATTCCTGTGGGCGCCGCCTTTGATGCTGTATATTGGTACATTCATCATCGTGTTTGCAAAGAAGCCTTTCATCTCATTACAGGTATCGAGCCGGTATCTGCCGTTGGCTGTAGCTGCGGCTGTTCTGGCGTTGCCGAGCATTTCGGGTGTGCCGCTTCTGCTTTCATTCTTCTTGCACTTGGGCGTGTTGTTCCTTGCGGCGATGGTCTGTCATGGTTTGTTGGCTGAAGGACGCCCGGAAGCGTCTCGCCTTACAGAGTTTTATTTGTTGATGTCTTTGGGCGGCGTTCTCGGCGGGGCGTTTAATGCGCTGTTGGTTCCAGTGATCTTTAATTCTGTCATTGAGTATCCGTTGCTGTTGGTGGCTGTTTTGCTGGTTCGCCCCGAAGCCCGTTGGATGGGGCAAGGCCGCACGCGGGTTTGGTCATTGGCGGCGGTTGCGGCTGTCGTCATTGCAATTGGACTGCGCCTCACGCTTGGAAACGAAGATCAGACAGTTCTGATCTATCGCCTATTGCTTGCCATGGCGGTTTTGGGAATTGTCCTAGGCCGCGAAAGCCGGGCCGCACCTGCAATCGCTGCGGCATGTGCTTGGGGTGTTGGTTTTGCTGGAAATCCAGTTGCTGGCGGCGTTGCAGAGCGTGGTTTCTTCGGCGTGGTCAAAGTGATCGAGCAGGGTGATCAACGTATCATGATGCACGGTACGACCCTGCACGGCGCGCAATATATTGCTGGCGAAGATCGCCTTCGCCCAACAACTTACTATGCACCGGAAGCGCCGATTGGTCAGGTTTTTGAGGCCCATAGTGCGCCTGGGCGCGTTGGCGTGATTGGTCTGGGGACTGGTTCAGTCGCGTGTTATGCGCGTGAAGGGCAGAGCTATACTTATTATGAGATCGACCCATTGGTGGCTAAGTTTGCGGCTGATCCGAAATATTTCTCTTACTTAACGGAGTGTACGCCGGACGCAGAAACAGTGCTTGGTGATGGCCGACTGACACTGGCGGCAGAACCGGCAGGCGATTTTGAGCTGTTGCTCATTGACGCCTTCAGCTCAGATTCTGTACCGGCGCACCTTTTGACCCGGGAAGCCGTAGACCTGTATCTCTCTCGTTTGTCAGATGATGGTGTTTTGGTAATGCACGTCTCGAACAATCACATGAAGTTGGACGCGGTTGTCGCGCGGATCGCAGATGATCTCGGCGTCCCGGCACGTCAACAATTCTACGTGCCGCGCAGTGATGGCTCAGACAGGTTCCGTTCGAAAGCGAGCCAAGTTGTCGTCTTGACACGGTCTGAAGCTGCGCTGGCGCGGTTTGACGATGATGAGCGCTGGAGTGCATTGGTGAGTGACGGCAAGCGCCCATGGACTGACAATTATTCGAATGTCATCGGCGCGATCTGGGAAAAGCATCAATAGGCTTTAGCCCTTGGCGCTTTTCGCGAGGTCGATCCATTGGCTGACTTCGGCTTTATCGACATTGTTTTCGCCGCCCCATAGGACGCGTGCGCCTTGTGGGGTGTCGAGGAATGTCTTGGCAGCATTCAGGACTTTGGTGGCGGATGCTTTAGCGAGATCGTTGACGTCCCGGATGCCTGCGCCGACCAGAATTTGGCTATCGAGTACACGAAGGCCGGGGGCTTCTAGCATTAAACGGGTTTGATCTTGCCAATCCTTTAGCGTCGCCTTTTTGATGTAGCGTACGTTTAGCGCGTTTGCTGTTTCTTCCGCGTCAGCGTCCAGCAGATCGCCGATTGTGACGATATTCACTTTTTCTAGACGTGCAGCCGTTTTCGGGCCGATTGAAGGCGCGTCTACAACTGGGGACTCGCGGGTAAGGCGCTCTGTTTCAACGGCGACCGAGGCTTCAGCTTTCGCGGACTTGGCTGGTTTCTTTTCCTCAGGCTTTGGTGCCTCAGCGATTGTTTGAACGATTTCTGGTTCTGGAGAAGGTTCGATGACGTCTGCGACGGTTTCAGCTTCCGTGATCGCTGCCGCTGATTCGGCGTCAATCTCGGCTAAAACAGCTTCAGCTGGCGTTGGTTCAGTGATCGCCTGCTCAATCACCGTGTCTTTAACTGGCTCCGCGACGGCTTCGATGATTTCAGGTTCTGGGGCTGAATCTATCTCAACTTTAGCGGCGACTTCCGGTTCAGGAGCTGGGTCCTCGACGACGATTTCAGGCGCCGTAATGTCTTCAGCCACGGCCTCAGGCTCTGTTGTATCGAATACGACAGGATCAGGGATTATCGGCGCTGGTTTCGACGTTGAAAGCGGCTCGAATTCTGGTTCTTTTTTATTGATGACAACCGGCACGACTTTTAGTTCATAGCGAACAGGTAAGTCAGTTTGTTCTCTCGGCGTATGTTTGGTGCCGATCGGTTCTAGGGGTTGGGCATCGAGTTCTTCGATGGGTTTGCGAAGAACTTGTTTGGCATGTAGCGCGCGGATTTTCTTATCATCTGCCGGCAGCGTTTTGATGACTTTGCCCGTTTCGAGCAGCTCATTGTACATCGCCTCAACCGTTTTACGATCACTAGCATCGCTCATCTTCTTAGTGATTCTGCGGATCGGAATGTCCAGCGCGGCGAGGTAGCCCGGAAGGTCGAGATCAACCTTTTGCGGCTTTACGCCAGCTTCGGCAAAGGCGCGTTCAAACAAGGTTGCGACACCAGCCGTGGCATAAGCCACAAGGTCAGCGATAATATCCAACAGTGTCTGATCTAGCCCGGTTGGTGGATCAATGACGCCGCGATCAATGTCATAATGGTCAATGAATGTGCGGTAGTGCGGGTTTGAGTAACGCGCGCCTTCCAGCACCATGTCTGCCACGAAGCCTGTTTCATATCCTGCATGTACGACAGGATAACCTTTCGCGTCGATCATCGCTTTGATCGTATCGCGGGATTTGGCGATAGACCATTCCAAGGCGCGGTGGATTGCGCCTTCTTCTTCAGTCTGAGCCGTATGGAAGGGTTGGATAGGGTCGGCGTAATAATGGGTCAGGACGCCAAGCGCGTACGCGGCGTCGCCCCATTTTTCTGCGCGTAGAGCTTCGACTGATTTACCGTACCAAAGCATTGCGGCGTCGCGGGCCCCGCCCCATTCGCCTTCGCCAACATGGAGGACGTGATTGCGGAAGTCTTTAAATTCTGCGTCAGGCGCTTTGGCCCCTTTTAAGAGCTTTTCATGATGACGAAGCATCAGGTTTTTCCAATCACCAGCGTCGGATCCGGCGAGGATTTGGAGCGCGTCAAACGCAATATAGTGATGTGTAGATCGGCAGCGATGCGCGATGATGACGAGTTCTAATAGTGTCATTTTCAGCCCCTAAGCCAACCTTGTTGGTCAGCCTTAGGATGATTTGCGTATTACACAAATATGCCGCGAATCGCGACAAACAGCCGAACCGAAAGGTTAATTCTTTCCTGATAAATCGACTGAAAAGGTTAATAGGCGTTTAACTCTTTCGGCCTGAGCTGCTTGCTACTCTACGATCACTTGAAACTTAATCTCGAAGCTGGGGTCGGTGACGCCGTCAATATGTTGGCGCATGGCCCCGGTGGTTGAAAAACGGACATGGGTTATGGCGTTATCTGCGCCGTCGCCGTCTGGAGTGGGAATATAGGAAAAGTCGATGCCATCGGTTGAGAAGCTAACGCCGTCACTTGTGCTGGCGGCGTTTGTCCAATCTAGCGATAGGTCTGACGGGGTTGGCCCATCGCTTAGTTCGAAGGCGTTGGCGCCCGCGACGACCAGTTTTACATCCTCCGGCAGTGCATCGGTTAGTACGACAGTGTTTGTATCAAGGCGTTGCCCTTCATTGGCGACGCTGAGTGTGTACTCAACAACCGAGCCGGGAAGCGCGAAGGGGTCGGGATTGCCAAACGGGTCGGAAACAATGCTTATGGATTTGCTGGCGAGTGGCTGGGCTGAGCATGATTGAGATGCGCCTGGCGTCACCGTCACGGTCGTCACAACGCAGCGTGTCGCGCGCATCGAGAAGTTTGCGGTCGAAAGATCCTGCCATGGCCCGCCGGGCGCGCGGGCCTGCCAACCGACGGGGCCATCACAGCAGTCTTCAAAGCCAAGGGCTTCATAGCGATGCCAGCCCGGAGTCAGGTCGATAAACCCCTCCAGGGTCTCCGTCGTATTTGCAAAATTATTGGCCCACCAGAGATTGTCATTCCATTGCTCTTCAAGTTGCACCTCCTGCATGAAGAGATGTCCCCCAAACCCGAAGTCGGCGCCGTAACGAAACTCCCATACACCAGCGTTTGCAGGCGTGACTTCGATCATCGCGCTGATGCACCAGCCATAATTGCCGTTCGTCCCGCCGAGCGCGCGGTTGTTCAGGCCGGAGACGGAGCTACGGACCGCATCGTAGACATCCACTGTTGCATTCGCAAAAGCCGTTCGGGCAGTGGTTGCATCGGTTGGGTCTGCGGTGCTGACGCGGGAGCGGAGCCTTAGACCGGTTGTCGGGAAAACACTGTCGATGTCGCCAAGCGATGAAAGCGTGTCATCACCTTAATAGATATAGACACTGGTCGAGGAGCTGGGCGCGAGCGCGGGTAGTTTGATATAGACGGTGCCGGTGCGGCTGGCACTGTCCCAGCCGGTTACAATGTGATCGACGGGGGTTGTGTCATCACTGGCTAGAACGACGCGAACGTCTGCGCCGTCGGCGGTGAAGTCATAGGCAGCAGGAAAGTCTGAGCTTGTTAGGTCAATCCGAATTTCTTCGTTATGGCCGGAAGCTCCTGCTGTTATGGTGATCTGGTTGCGGTGAGCATTCAGGCAATCCCAAGCCGAAGCCATAGGAATGGTGCAGAGCAAGGCAACCAAGCTCAGACTAAAAAACCTGAATATAATCAAGTGTCCTGCCATGGAATCCGAATAGGGATTTATGTTGAATCATCAAGTTAAGATGCCAGTTTTACTGGACTTACTTCTTTTTGACGGGGCGCATGAGGCCTTCTTGTGCAACACTTGCCACCAGAATACCGTCGCGGGTGAAGACGCTGCCTCGGTTGAAGCTGCGCGCGCCGCCGGCATAGGGGCTGTCCATTGTGTAGAGGTGCCAATCGCTGAAATTAATCGGCGCGTGAAACCACATTGAATGGTCGAGGCTGGCGCTCATCAGCTCGCCCGTCATCCAGCTGACGCCGTGGGGCCGATTGCCGGTTCCGAGAAGCGCCATGTCTGAAGCATAGGCCATTAGGCAATGGTGAAGCCATGGGGCTTCGTCGATCTTTTCAGCAACATGGAACCATAGGTGTTGTACGTCGCTAGCTTTTTCCGGTTTGAGCGGGTCCAGCGGCTGAACTTCGCGAATTTCAATTGGCCGCGGGCGCAAGAAATTATCGCGGTGGCGTTCTGGTAAGCGCTGGGCAAACTTTTTGCGCCACTCGATGCGGTCATCAAGCTCTTCTGGCGCTGGAACATCCGGCATTTCATGCTGGTGGTGCCAGCCATCTTCGATCTTGTGGAAGGATGCAGCCATGTTGAAGATTTGTTTGCCGTGCTGGATTGCGACGACGCGGCGCGTGGTGAAACTGCCGCCGTCACGGGAGCGATCGACCTCATAAATGATCGGAATATTAGGATCACCCGGGCGCAGGAAATAGGCGTGTAAGGAATGGCAGGTGCGGATGCTGGTATCGACTGTGCGGTAAGCTGCAACCAGAGACTGCGCGATAACCTGGCCGCCAAAGACGCGCTGATTGGTTTCATTCTCAGGGCTTTGCCCGCGAAACAAATCAACCTCGAGCTGCTCTAGGTCCATCAAGCGGAGCAAATCTGTAACAGGGGTGGTCATTATGCAGGACTTTCGCATTAAATTTTAACAGGCTTGCTCTATCAGTTTGTTTTGCAACTGGAAACGGGTACTTATGCAACCTAGGTTTGCATCAACACGATAGCACGCGGCACACAAAAGGCGACGACCAAATGGGAATTTTTCAAACGATTGGGCGCGAGTATAAAACGCTTAAAACCTTGACCGGAATGAAGAAGTGGATTGGGCCCCTTGATGCAGATGATAAGCAGATCGTCCCGGACGATTTTGAGGCTATTGTCGACAAGTATCCCAACAATGTCGCGTTTCGTTTTGAAGGTGGGATCACCACATATGCTGAGATGGATGCGCTGGCGAATAAAGTGGCCAATTGGGCACTCGGAAAAGGCCTCGTCGCAGGGGATGCCGTTGCCTTGTTTATGGAGAATCGCCCAGAATATGTGTCCTTCTGGTATGGCCTCTCAAAGATCGGTGTCGTCGTTGGTCTGATCAATCATAACCTGACCGACAAAGCGTTGGCACACTGCGTTAATATCGCCGATGCCAAGATGATTATCACGGGTGCCGATCAGGATGAGAATGTTCGCAGCGCCGCCAGCCTATTCGATGGTGACCCTAAAGTCTGGACGTTTGGTGGACAGGAGGGTGAAGACCTAACTGGCCCGCTGAATGGTGCTTCGGATGCAAGGCCAGACCGGAGCCACCGGGAGCATCTTCGCGGAAAGGATTTGTGCCTATATGTGTATACGTCTGGGACTACAGGTTTGCCCAAGGCGGCGAAACTGACCCAAACCCGGACGCAAGGTATGATGCGGAGCTTTATTGCGCCGTGTAACCTGACCTCTCGTGACCGGGTTTATGTGACCTTGCCGCTCTATCATGGAACAGGCGGCATTTGCGGTGTTGGTATGGCGATGATGGTTGGCGCGAGTGTTGTGTTGCGCAAGAAGTTTTCAGCGAGCGGTTTCTGGGATGATTGCGCTGATCAAGGCGTCACAGCGATTGTGTATATTGGTGAGCTGTGCCGCTACTTGATGAATTCGCCTGAACACCCGCGCGAGCGCGAGCACAAGATCCGAACGGGTTTTGGGAATGGGCTGCGCCCTGATATTTGGCAAGGTTTCCTCGATCGGTTCAACATCCCAACATTGGTTGAGTTCTACGGCTCAACTGAGGGGAATGTCAGCTTTGCCAATTATGACGGCAAAGTCGGATCGGTTGGGCGTATGCCAAGCTATCTAAAGAACACATTTGCACATGTTGCCTTTGTAAAATTCGATGTGGTTGAAGAGGAACCCGTTCGCGGTGAGGACGGATTTTGTATCCGTACCGATGATGATGAGCCCGGCGAGGTGCTTGGCCGCGTTGGCGACGATGCGCGCACCCGCTTCGAGGGCTATAATGATGAAGAAGCGACGAAGAAGAAGCTGATCCGAAACGTCTTTGAAGAAGGCGATATGTGGTTTCGCACTGGCGATCTGATGAAGAAGGACGCGCTTGGTTATGTCTATTTTGTCGACCGGATCGGGGATACGTTCCGCTGGAAAGGTGAGAATGTTTCAACCAATGAGGTGGCCGAATTTGTAGCGCAAGCGCCGGGAATTTCGACGGCCAATGTCTACGGTGTGGAGGTTCCGGGAACGGATGGCCGCGCTGGAATGGCGGCGATTACCACCAAAGGCGATGTCGATTATGACGGCCTGTATGACTGGCTAGCAGAGCGCCTGCCGAAATATGCGATCCCTCTGTTCATTCGCGTTCAAAAGGAAGCTGAGACAACCGGGACGTTTAAGTATCGTAAAGTGGAACTGGTGAAAGAGGGCTTTGATCCTGACCAAGTTGGCGGCGAGCCGATCTGGTATTTTGATCCCGATAGTAAGAAGTATGAACCGCTAACGGCGGATGCCTATGCGACACTGAAATCTGGAGCTTTGAAATTCTGATGCGAGCTTTTTTGGCAATTGGTGCGGCTTTGACCGTTTCTGGGTGCGTTGGCGTAAAGTTCGTCAGCGAATTACCCAACAAGACCGCGACATCGCAATATGTGTTCAAGTCGGCTTTAGAAACGCTTTGCGTTGACGAGGCTTACGAGGGCAAGCTGATCACGACGGACGCCGCTGATGATGGCTTTCGAAGTCAGCGGATCGTTATGGGTCCGGCGGTTTGCATGTATGGGATTGTCCAAATTCCGCTTGCGGTCGGGGATGATCGCTCTCGTATTTGGCAAATTTACCCAACCGAAGACGGGTTCCGCCTGAAGCATGATCATAGCCACAAAGATGGCACCAAAGACGCGCTCACCCAATATGGCGGCGATAGCTTTGGCGAAGGCACGGGTATCCGCCAAATCTTTCCGGTCGACGCTGAAACCCGGGCCCTATTCACGCGCGAAGGTATTGAAGTGTCGAACCAAAATACTTGGGGCATCGAAATCCGACCAAGCCAAGAGTTTGCCTATGAGATGTGGCGGCCAGAGCGGCACTTTAAACTCGTATTTGATCTAACCAAGCCAGTTGCACCGCCGCCAGCACCCTGGGCGGTTGAGCCGGTTAGTGATGAGCACTGAAGACAAGCCGCCACAAGGGCGGGTTCTGATTATCGCAGGCTCTGATAGCGGGGGCGGGGCCGGTATACAGGCCGATATCAAGACCGTCACAATGCTGGGCGGCTATGCGATGACCGCCATCACGGCGATCACGGCGCAGGATACGACCGGTGTGCATGGAGTTTGGTCAGTGGCACTGGACGGGGTTGAAGCGCAAATGCGGGCCTGTTTAATCGATATTGGCGCAGACTCTGTGAAGACAGGCATGTTGGGGTCTGCTGCGCTCGTCGAAATTGTCGCTGAGGGATTGGATAGCCGCGCACGCGATGTGGCGCGTATTATCGACCCGGTCATGGTCGCCACTAGCGGTGATAGGCTGATTGACGAAAAGTCCGTGAGTGCGATTGCGTCACTGTTGATTCCGGGGGCGGCACTCGTGACGCCGAATGCGCCAGAGGCCGAAGTTCTGACTGGTAAAGCGGTCGATGGTGTAAATGGCCAACGCAGAGCCGCGGAGCTGCTGCTGAAGCGTGGGGCGAAAGCGGCACTGGTGAAAGGCGGGCATATTCCGGGCCGCGTTCTGACAGATGTGCTGCAGACGACAGACGGTGAGTGGATATTCGAAAGCGAGCGGATTGAAACCAGTTCAACGCATGGGACAGGCTGCACTTTGGCGAGTGCTATCGCTGCATTGGTCGGGCAAGGCGTGGCCGTTCCGGATGCGGTAGAGCGAGGGCGTGACTATCTACGCGGAGCAATCGCGAACGCCCCGGATCTGGGGCACGGGCATGGCCCGGTCGCCCATAATTGGATTTTGAAGAATCAGCAGGACTGATCAACCGCTTAGAAATCATGGTTTGTGCCAGCAGCTAGGCCTGCGGTACAAGCGAGCACCCCGCTGACGGTCGGCGGGACCCGATTTAAGCCGGAGACTTCAATGACCAAGATACCTTTTGCGCAGATTGATGCGTTCGCAAGCAATCCCTTTGAAGGCAACCAAGCCTGCGTCATGCCGCTTGATGCGTTTCTTCCTGATGCGACGCTGCAGGCCATCGCGGCTGAGAACAATGTCGCGGAAACAGCTTTCATCGTGGCGGATGGCGAAGGGCGTTGGCAGCTGCGCTGGTTTACGCCAGCTGTTGAGGTGCCGCTTTGTGGTCATGCGACGCTTGCTTCGGCTCATTACATCTTCAAAGCAGGCTATACTGGCGAGCAAATTACATTTCAGACGGTGCAATCTGGTGAATTGTTCGTGTCGCGTCTTGATGATGGGCGTTTGGAAATGAACTTTCCAAAGCAAGAAGTTCGCGACCAAGAAATTACGGATGACATTGTGGAAGCGCTAGGCGCGCGCCCGATTCGGGCGTTTGCTGGACCGTTTTATGCGGCGGTTTTTGATAGCGTGGAGACGTTGAATGCGCTGTCACCTGACTACAAAGCGCTCGCTTCTCTTGGGTATATGGGCGATGCGTGGGGAGCAGGCAATTTTGGATGCCTTGCGCTCGGCGGTAACGGCGTTGATGTCACGAGCCGGTTTTTTGGTCCCGGTAGCGGGATTGATGAGGACCCCGCGACAGGCAGCTGGCACTGTATGCTCGCACCGGTTGTCGAGATTTTGACAGGTGAGACAAGCGCGGAATGCTATCAGGCCTATCCTGGCCGAGGCGCGCAGATTGAAACAGAGATCCAAAGTGACCGCGTGAAGCTGCGGGGACGATCCGTAACTGTTATTGAGGGTGTGTTTAACCTGTAGCGGCAAGCTTGTTGGAGCGCTGTGCGAGCCAGACCCCTGAGAGGATCATGGCAAAGGCCAGCAGCGCGTTCCAAGTTTGCACTTCCTTGAACGCCAGATAGCCGATTACAGCCGAGATAACCGGGATTGTATATCCAGTAAGGGATAAGAACGTCGCGCTCGTTCGTTTGATCAAGATCATGTAGACGATTGACGCCATCGCCGTTGGGCCAATTGCGAGACCAACAACGCCCGCAATGGCGATATTGGACGGTGCAAGGCTTTCAAAGTCGACGGTAAACAGAAGCGGCCAAGTTGTTATCGCGCCAATTGTAACAAAACCCGCCGCAAATACGAATGGCGGAATGTCTTTGGCATAGCGCGCAGTGATATTTGAAATCGCATAGAAGATTGTACCGAGCAGGCAGAGTGCCTGCGCCGCAACGCTGGCTGACCCAAAAGCTTGGATGGCTTCTGGGCCGAACAGGACGGCAACACCCGCAAAGCCAACCGCAACACCGAGAGCTTTGCGGGGCGTAACCTTGTCATCGCGAAAAAAGAAATGGGCCATGACCGCGACGAAGAGCGGCGAGGCGGCGACATAAAGCGCGGCAAGGCTGGAATCTACTGTTTTCTGGGCTGTTGTGATGACAAAGAACGGAAATGCGGTGCCGACAATTCCCATCACTGACATCGCAAGCCAGCTTTTCCATTCAGAAAAAGGCGGCCACTTTTGACGGCTGAAAGCCGCGACAGCCAGCAGAATCAGAGCGGCAATTGTGAGGCGCGCGGAGATGATAAACTGTGGCGGGAACCCAAGTTCAGGCTGACCCTGGCTAACGGCGAGGCGGGTAAACGCATAAGCCACGGCCCAAAGCGTCGACAGACCGCCGAACAAGACCCAATCGCTTAATGTTTTATGGTCTTGCATGTTGCCTCTCAAGTCAGCCGCCGATGCGTAAACTTTGTGAGCAATGGGTCAAGCCTCACAGATAAGTGTAGTAAAAGTAATCCACTATATTGGGAGCTTTAAACAGCCCGTTAAGCATACATCTATATATCTACTTGCGGGCGCAAATGACAAACCGTGGGTGGAAAATGTCAATGGAAATAGAAGTTGATTATTTGATTGTCGGCGCAGGGGCGGTGGGACTCGCTTTTGCTGACACAATCATCGCTGAAAGCGATTGCACGATTGCAATTGTGGACCGCAATGGACAGCCGGGCGGGCATTGGAATGATGCTTACGACTTTGTTCGTCTGCATCAGCCTTCAGAGTTTTATGGCGTGAATACGGTTCCGCTTGGATCTGGACAAAAAGATCAAGAGGGTTCGAACAAGGGGTATTATGAGCTCGCGTCCGGCGCGGAAGTGCTCTCCTACTTCGATCAGGTTGTGCATCAGCATCTGCTTCCAACGGGGCGTGTGCACTATTTTCCGATGACAGAGTATGAAGGCGGCGGGCGACTTAAGTCTCTGCTGTCCGGCGAAACAGTAACTGTCAAAGTGCACCGAAAAACCGTCGACGCGACTTATTATGGGACGACAGTACCATCCAAGCACACGCCGTCTTTTAGTGTTGCGGACGGGCAAACACTTGTCCCGCCAAATGCTTTGAGCGAGCTTCTGCAAGATGGAACGAACAATTGGGACAGGTATTGCGTCCTTGGCGGTGGCAAAACGGCTATGGATGTTGGGGTTTGGTTGCTCGAAGCGGGCGCGAATGCAGACGATG
Organism: Henriciella sp.; assembly: GCA_029238175.1. Taxonomy (GTDB): domain Bacteria; phylum Pseudomonadota; class Alphaproteobacteria; order Caulobacterales; family Hyphomonadaceae; genus Henriciella. Next base: position 17,997 of record JAQWGO010000042.1, read on the forward strand.
TTAGCTGGGTTAAGCCACGCGATGCTTGGTTGCTGAACCGCAAACATGTCCAACCGGGATCAGAGTTCTTCCACGATACGATCGGGATGCAGGTTAAACAGCTTGAAGCGCTGGCCGGAGCGAGCTCTGTCGAAGAGCTGTTTCTGCGCATGGAGCATTCCGGACAGATGTTGAGGATTGATGCTGACCACACGCCAAGCATGTATCACTGCGCAACGGCGTCGAATGTTGAGGTTGGCCTTCTTCGCCAGATTGATGACGTGATCCGGATGGGACACGTTCAGAGTATTGAGGCGAGCGGACTGAGTATGACTGAAGGGCATCGCGCGATGCCAGCAAACACGCTGTATATTGATTGTACGGCGTCGGCTGTTCAACGCCGCCCAGCTGTTCCGATCTTTCAGAGTGACCTTATTGTTCCCCAAATGGTGCGTACTTGTCAGCCGACCTTTAGCGCAGCGATGACGGCGCATATCGAGCTAACGGTTGATAATAGAGATAAGGCCAATGAGTTGTGCACGGTGCTACCATTGCCTGACATGGCGGAGGACTTCTTACCGCTAACCCTCGCAGATATGGTGAACCAGTATCAGTGGATGCGAAATGCAGATATTCGTCGGTGGTTATTGGGTAGCCGTTTAGATGGCTTCAGCAATGTTATTGCCGCTGTTGAAGCGCATGAAGACGACAAGATCTCTGTCTTGTCTCAATATCGTGAAAACACATTGCCAGCGATTGGGAATATCCAAAACTTGATGGCTAAAGCTAACGCGAGTTAGTGCAGTGTGGCGGCGCCATTCGATGAGAATGTGCGGGCTTGTTCGATCCAGTTCTCACGCGATACACGGCCTTTGAATGCAAGGAATTCATCTACCCAAGCTGCTTCTGGCTGTGACCAGCTTGCGATCTGTTTGAAGTGATAGATGCCCAATTCGTTTAAGAGCGCTGACAGTTTAGGGCCAATACCTTTGATGCGAGTTAGATCGTCGGCATTGCCTTGAGGTGTGCTTAGAGCTGCAGGCTGTTTAGTCGACGCGACTGCTTGCGGTGCTACCGCTGTGTCTTGGACATAAGCAAAAGCACCATTGTTACGGCGGATGCGGTCAAACCAATCGACCATCGCGGAACCAGTCATATTGTTTGGCGTTTTCATCCAAGCTGGCATGCTGTCGAGCAACCGCGCGGTGTTTTGCCAATGGCGAAGGTTCATGTCGGCCATGGTACGAAATAGCTCGCTCGCCGCAGTGTCTGTATCTTCTTTTACACTAGGGCGGGCCGCAAAATTGCCCATTTGACCCATCATGATCTTGGCCGAACGCTTAGAGAAGTCGCGCCACACGGACAGGCTCTCTTGCATGTACCCTAAAGGGGTCAACGGCTTATTGTCGTCTGGAAGAGGCTGATCTGCCATGGGAGGCTCCATCATTATGCTGCGCCGCACAATAGCACCCCGTTTGTATCGCAGCAAGCGCGATCCCATTTGTGAGTTTGATGCAAATACAAAGCACTATAGGCCGGGGGCATGACGCTGACTGATTCTCCATCATCTCTTCAAGGCAAAGTCTTGGTGTTCGACTCTGGCGTGGGCGGCCTAACCGTTGCGCGAGAGATCAAGGCTTTGGCTCCTGAGCTAAGCGTTGATTATGCTGCGGATACAGGATTTTTCCCTTATGGTGAGAAGTCAGACGCGGCGTTGCGGGACCGTTTACCAAAGATCGCCAAGGCATTGGTGGATAAGGCGCGCCCAGATGTGTTTGTGATCGCGTGTAACACGGCGAGCACATTAGCTTTGGATGAGGTGCGCGCAGTTCTGGATATTCCGGTGGTTGGAACGGTTCCTGCGGTCAAGCCCGCCGTTTCGATCAGCAAGACACACGTTATCGGCTTGTTGGCGACACCCGGTACGGTGCGCCGGGCATATACAGCAAAACTGATCGAAGACTTTGCCAAAGACGTACATGTGATCATGCATGGTTCTGTCGAATTGGTTCGTCTTGCTGAGCGTCAGGCGGCTGGTGAGAATGTTCCACTGGAGGCGTTTCGGGCCGCGCAAGCGCCTTTGTTTGAAGCTGAGCGCGGTGATGAGATCGATACGGTTGTTCTGGCATGCACGCATTTTCCGCTTGTCCGGGGTGAGTTGGCAGCAACCGTGCCGCAAGCGGTTAACTTTGTTGATAGCGGCGAAGCGATTGCGCGGCAGACCTTACGCGTCTTGAGGACAGAAGAGCGGCTGGCCAAGGGCGGCGGCGCGGTCTGGCTAAGCAGTGATGCGTCTGATCAGACGAGACTGCTAGAGGTGTGCCGACGGTTTGGGTTCATTGATATGAAGCTGGTTCAGCTTTAGGACGTGCGGACCGTTACAGAATTTGCAACCGCCCGCATTTGAAACCTATGCCTGTTAGACACGCTTCTCGACCTCAGCGATGACCGCATCAGACGTGATGCCGAAATGTTTGTAGAGCTCTTTGTACGGAGCCGAGGCGCCGAAGCTGTCCATGCCAACAAAGCCGCCATCGAAACCGATCCAGCGATCCCATCCGAAACGGACGCCCGCTTCTACGGCAACCTTAGGAAGGTCACCGCCGAGGGTTTCGCGTTGATAGGCGGTCGATTGTTGCTCGAACAAGTCCATGCATGGCATGGAAACCACGCGAACCGGAATGCCTTTGGCGGCAAGATCGGCTTGGGCCTCGATTGCGATTTCAACTTCTGAACCTGTCGCGATGATGACGGCTTTTGCGCCGTCTGCGTCCGACAGGACATAACCGCCATGGGCGACCATGTTTTCATCTGTGTGTGTTGTGCGAGCGCTTTTCAGTTTCTGGCGGGTGAGCGCCATTGTCGATGGGCCTTTAGTATTGCGAAGCGCAAGCTCCCAAGCTTCAGCCGTCTCAACACCATCACATGGGCGGAACACCATCATGTTTGGCATCGCGCGAAGTGAGGCAACATGCTCAACTGGTTGGTGCGTTGGGCCATCTTCGCCAAGACCGATTGAGTCGTGCGTCATAACGTGGATGACGCGTTCACCCATCAAAGCGCCAAGGCGGATCGCTGGGCGGCTATAGTCTGCAAAGACGAGGAATGTGCCGGAATATGGAATGATCCCGCCATGCAGAGCCATCCCGTTCATCGCGGCGGCCATGCCATGCTCACGAATGCCGTAATGGACGTAGCGCCCGGCCCAGTCAGCCGAAGACATCGGTGTTGTGTGACTGGTCTTGGTGTTGTTTGAGCCGGTTAGGTCAGCAGAGCCGCCGACCATTTCTGGAATGGCTTCGGTAAGCTTTTCCAAGATTGCACCAGACCATTGGCGAGTGGCTTTATCTTCGCCCGCTTCGACGAGTGCCTTTTTGTGGTTCGCGACAACTTCAGCAAGACCACCGTGTAGATGGCCGTCAATGCAGGCTTTGAACTCTGACTTTTGCGCTGAGCCATCTAGGCGAGCGTTCCAGTCGGCATAAGCGCCGAGAGCATGCTGGCCCGCTGTTTTCCAAACTGCTTCGATGTCAGCTGGGATCTCGAAAGGTGCGTGGGGCCAACCGATTGTATCGCGGACGGTTTGGACTTCTTCGAGGCCGTAAGGACCGCCATGGGCAGGGCCAGTGCCTGCGCGCTTCGCGCCGTAACCAATGATTGTTTTAACCGCGAGCATAACGGGCTTGTTTTGAGTTTGTGCCCAAGAGAGGGCTGCTTCAACGTCCGCCGGATCATGGCCATCGACACGCTTTGTTACCCAATCAGAAGCTTCGAAACGGGCGCACTGATCAGTGTTGTCGGCCATGTCTGTGCCCCCATCGATTGTGACGGCATTGTCGTCGAACAAAACAATGAGGTTTGAGAGCTTCAAGTGCCCAGCGAGTGTAATCGCTTCTTGTGAAATGCCTTCCATCAGACAGCCATCGCCGGCAATGACATACGTTTTGTGATTGACGAGATCATCACCAAAGCGAGCGTTCAGATGACGCTCAGCCATCGCCATACCGACAGCGGTTGCAATACCTTGGCCTAGCGGCCCGGTCGTTGTTTCAACACCTTTGGTGACGAAGTTTTCTGGGTGACCCGGTGTTGTTGCGCCGATCTGGCGGAAGTTGCGAATGTCATCGCGGCTAACACTGTCATAGCCTGTTAGGTGCAGCAGCGAATAGACGAGCATAGAGCCGTGGCCAGCAGACAGTACGAAACGATCGCGGTCGGCCCAATCTGGATCGGCTGGATTATGTTTTAGGAACTTTGAGAATAGGACGGTTGCCGCATCTGCCATGCCGAGCGGCAATCCGACGTGACCAGACTTGGCTGCTTCAACAGCATCCATTGAAAGTGCGCGAATGGCATTTGCCATATTTTTGTTGGAAACGGCCATGATTCGAACCCCTAAATAGAACCCCACCGCTTTTGGCAGTGTGACTTGCGCTGTCAAGGCTCACGGCGCGGAGTCTATTGAGTTTTCAGCACAATAAATGCAAACGGAGAGTATGAGTTCGATTGATCACGCCGCAACACGCCTTGATAAGGCCCTTAGCCGTCTAGAGGGAGCTCTTGATGGGCTGGCCGAACGCTCTGGTGATCCGGGGCTTATGCGGCGCGAGTTAGCCGCCATGGTTGAGGACCGTGTTCTGCTGGCGGAACAGTTAGATGAGTCGCTAGCGCGCGAGAAAGAGCTGCAAGCACTAGCTGATGAAGCGTCAGAAGCTTTGGGGGCTGCAATTGCTGAAGTTCGTGCAGCGCTTGGGCGCGAGGGACAGAACTGATGGCGAAGGCGGATATTACGATTCAGGGCCGCGCCTACTCTGTGGCTTGTGCACCGGGGCAAGAGGCGCGGCTTGTCGCGCTATCGAAGCAACTTGATTCTCGCGTTGGACAAATTTCTAGCGCAGTCGGCGATATTGGCGATGATCGCTTACTATTGATCGCGGCCTTGGCGCTGCTGGATGAGTTGGATGCAGCTCGGCAGGGACACGCAGCGTCGATCTCGCCTGATCTTGATCGTGCATCTCAGGCATTGGGCGACGCAGCGACGCGGATTGAAGCGCTGGCGGCCCGGATAGAGGCGGACAAATGAGTAAGCCAGATCTGACAGTGTTGATCCCGTTCTATAATGAAGCGGGGAACATCCTACCGCTTCTGGAAGAGGTGCATGAGGCTTTGAACGGTATCGCGTTTGATGTGGTCTGCGTGAATGATTGTTCTGAGGACACGACTTCAGAAGAGCTGGCGGATGCGAAATCACGGTGGCCCGATACAGTTAAGGTGTTCAACCACGTTGAGCGTAAGGGGAAATCTGCGGCTTTGTTCACGGGCTTAAAGTCTGTTGAAGGCACATGGACGCAATTGCTCGATGGCGATGGTCAGAATGACGTGAATGATACAGCGCGTTTGTGGCCGGTACTCATTGCTGGGCAAGATACTGGAAAGCTGGGTATCATCGCAGGCAAACGAAATAGCCGTAACGATAGCGGGTTTAAGTGGTTGCAATCGCGGGTGGCGAACGGCGTTCGGCGCTTCATGTTGCGCGATGATGCTACTGATACGGGCTGTGGCTGGAAGCTGATCAGGACGTCGGCGTTTAAAGAACTTCCTTACTTTGCGAGCATGCACAGATTTCTGCCGGCGCTGATTAAGCGCGCTGGGTGGGATGTGAGGGAAGAATTAGTGAATGATCGTGAGCGGTGGCATGGTCAATCAAAGTATGGGTTCTTGGGGCGGCTTGGAGCCGGGATTTTCGACTTGCTCGGAATGTTCTGGCTGACACGCCGTGGGGGACAAGGTGTAGCTGAAGAGTGGGACGATCCGAGAGCTGGTCGTTAAATGAAAGCATCTATTATAGATTTTCTTACCAAGGCGCGCCTGTTCAACGTGTTGCCTGGAAAAGTAATTTCTGAGCTGGCGGAGCGCGCCGAGTGGCACAATTTTGAAGCGGATGTCGTTGCTTTCTATCAAGGTGACGAGGCGGATCGTCTTTACGTTATCATGTCGGGTGAAGTTGCGATTGAAACCGTGTCGAGTGAAGGACGCGTTGTATCAATCGCATCACTTTCCGTGGGTGATGTGTTTGGCGAAATGGCCGTATTGGATTCGGGGAAACGCAGCGCAAATGTACGCACATTGCGCCAGACCGGAATGATTTCATTTGGAAAGTCGACGTTCCTGCGGCTGCTTGAAGAACATTCAGAGTTTTCGATGCAAGTTATTCGGGATCTGGTGAAGCGCCTGCGCGATACGGATACTCAGATTGAAGCAATTACGCTGCTACCGCTAAAGAGCCGATTGGCGGCCTTGTTATTAGATTTGAGCCGCGCTGACGGCGATAGTATCAAGATCACGCAATCCGATCTTGCAGAGCGCCTGTCGGCGACGCGTGAGAAAGTGAATGTGAATTTACAAACTCTGCGTGCCCTTGGGGCGGTTAGCATCGGACGTGGCCGTCTGGATATTCTTGATCGCGCCGCGCTTAAGCGTGTTGCGACGTCAACTTAATATAGTTTCTAGCGTTGAACTGTTTGCTTGTTTTAACACTCTTGGTTTAAGTGAGTTCAGTGCAAGCTACGGGGCGTAGCGCTGAAATTTGAGGGCGTTGAGTGGTTCAACACATTCCGGAAACGACGGACATCAAAACCCAATCGCGGCGTTTGACAAGCGTGCTTGCGTTGGACGTTTGTGGGTATTCTTCACTTTCCGAAAGAGACGAACGACGGGCGATTGAAGTCGTGAAATGCGTCTCTGGGCTGTTGGCAGATGTGACGCAAAACCACTCGGGACGCCGTTTCCACGAAGCAGGTGATGGATTTCTGGTCGAGTTCCAGTCGGCGAATGATTGTCTAAACGCTGCATTAGAAATAACGCGCCTGATCCGTGAAGATGTGAGTTTGCAAGCACCTGAGGCCATTCTGTGCAGGGTTGGCTTGCACGTCGGCGAAGTTACCGAGCAGGACAATGGCGATTTACTGGGCCATGGTGTGAATGTTGCGGCTAGGTTGCAAGGCGAGGCGGACGAAGGCGGAATTCTGGCATCGGCTAATTTTATGAACCTCGTTGCGCGCGATTTTACAGGTCAGCAGCGCAGAAGAGGCCATCTTGCGCTGAAGGGAATATCCCAGCCTGTCGAAGCTTATGATATTGAAGCAGCCTCCAGCCACTGGTCGCGTTTGTATAGGCGCGGCAAGAAGTTTGTTGGGCGTAATAGTCTCGTACTGGGTCTATTTGTTGTTGCGATGGGCGCGATTGCGGTTGTTTCACTGTCACCCCAGACGGGTGAAACTGCAGCAGCGCTAGACCGACGCGTAGACACGGTACTTGGCCGCGGACTAGAAGGCGTCGATGGGTATGGGATAGACCCGGTCGATAGCGCCTATATGCGGGGCGTTCTTCGACGGCTCGCAGAGTCTGGGAAACCTTCTGACAAGGCGAGTTTTGCTCTGTTGGAAACAGGCAATATTGATGGCGCGATTGAGATACTGACAGAAGCAATGGTGGATGTGTCACCGCAGGACCCCACGTACATCCCTAGCTTGCATCAGATTGGCGCTTTAGCGATGAATCATGATGCAGAGCAGGCCGCGGCGATATTTGAGACGATACTATTAAAGGATCCAAACGACGCGAATGCCATGGTATACCTTGGGCTCTCAAATGTAGGGGTTGAGCGTAGTGAAATCCTTTGGAAGAGGGCCCTACAAACGGGCGATCTCTCTGAAGAGCAAACCCTCCAGGTTAAGATTGATCTTGCGTTTAGCTATGTTATTCGCGGCCAATATGCATCTGCGCTTGAGAAGATGATGGCGCTTGAAAACGATATTCAGAGATTGAACAAACCTTATCTGTCGGTGTCGTTTCATTCAGACCGCGGCATGATCTATGAGCGTCTTGATCGCTTGATTGAAGCAGAAGCCGACCTTCTGTTCGCGATAGACCTGCAGAAGCGTCATGGCTATGATACGAACACCGAGCGAGCCTTCAATGTGCTTGGTTTTATTGCGCTAAAACGATCAGCGCAGTCTTCAGGCGATGATAAGGACAGATTTTTGGCGCAGGCTGAACAGTATTTTCGCCTGCAATATGAAGCTGCGTCGCGCATCGCAAAAAAGAGAAGTCAGGCCGAAGCGCTTTACTTTTTGGGCGATGTTGAACTTCAGCGTGGTAATCTGGAGGGTGCCGAACGCGATTTTATGCAAGCCTTCACGATTGCCCGAGAAGGTGAGTTTGAATCCTATGAATTTCTAGTCAAAATCGGCTTTGCTCAACTTGCAAAGCGCCGCGGCGACGACGATGCGGCTTGTGCACATTTGAAGAATGCTCTTGCGAATACAAGAATAGGGCGTTCCACTCATATCGGGCCGCAAACGCAGGATAAGATAGATGCTTTAGGTTGTTAATGCGGGGCTAATAGACCCCGCATCTTTAGTTGGAGAGCGACTTAGAAGCACGCAAGGCTGATTTGGCCCGAATTGATGAGTTCGAGGATTTCATCGATTGTGGCGTCATCGCCGGGTAAGGATGGGATTACAGGTATGACATCCCGTAGTCCGCGTGCATCTTCCAAGTCCGTTGCGACGCCGTGTTCAACCAGTTCTTCGTCGCTATGAAAGGTCGGGCTTCTTAGGTCTAGAGTTATAGAGACGCTCACATGGCGATCACGTGGCGGCAATTTGCCCTGGCCAGTATTCTTATAGGCGTCTCTTGCCCGAAGCATCAGAATCTTAAACACAGCATTATGGAACTGTTTGATGTCGAATAGGCCGTCGACATCGAAACCGAGGCCGCCAAGTTTACCATAGACTTCCATCGAATTGTTGCCTTGAGTGTCGACTGTATACTCGAGCGCTTTCAAGAGTTTATCATTAAACTGGCCCATGATGTTTTTCCTTCTTTATCGTCGTGGGAGACGAATTTTTTTATTGTTTTATGTCCTCCCATCAGCAGGGGACAATTCCCCTTCTAGGCGAATTTTGTTCTGATGACCGTAACGGGCGTCACTTTCGGGCGATCGATTCGTGAAGGAACAAAGTCAGTATATTAACGATGTAGGTAGAAGTCTTATTAATTCCCTTTGAAGTAGAAAAAAGATGGCGATATTTGCCTTTCGTTAGTAATTCGCTTTTAAGTTGAAATCTGTCGCAGGCGGTGCTCCATGCCGTACCGGACAAGCTCAACGCTCGGGTTTTTCCGCCCCTCTAACCCGGGCACACTTTTGGGATGCATCTGAATGGTGCATCCCATTTTTTTATAAAAAAAGCGCGGCCCTTTCGAGCCGCGCTTTCTAGATTTAGAAGTTCTGGAAGTTTACTTGCGCCAGACAGCAGCCATAGCTGGGTCTTCTTCTTCACCAGTATACTTGCGCGTCTCAGCGCGGCCAACGACCATGTGGTGTACTTCGTCAGGACCATCGGCGAGACGTAGCGTACGTTGCCCCGTGTACATGCCGGCGAGTGGTGTCCACTGTGACACACCTGTTGCGCCGTGCATTTGGATAGCGTCATCGATAATCTGACAGACTTTCTCTGGCACCATCGCTTTCACCATTGAAATCCAAACGCGTGCTTCGGCGTTACCAAGAACGTCCATCGCTTTTGCGGCTTTAAGCACCATCATGCGCATGGCTTCAATTTCGATACGGGCGCGAGAGACTTTCTCGATATTGCCGCCGAGCTTGATCAGCGTATTGCCGAATGCAGAACGCGTCATGCCGCGCACAACCATAAGGTCTAGAGCTTTTTCGGCTTGACCGATTGAGCGCATGCAGTGGTGAATACGGCCAGGTCCAAGACGCAGTTGAGAAATCTCAAAACCGCGGCCTTCGCCAAGTAGCATGTTTTCTTTAGGGACACGCACATTGTCGAATACGATATGCATGTGGCCGTGCGGGGCATCGGGATTGCCGAAGACCTGCATGCCGTCGAGGATTTTAACACCGGGCGTGTCAGTTGGGACAAGAATTTGAGACTGCTGCTTATGCGGCGCAGCATCTGGGCTGGTTTTGACCATTGTGATCATGATCTTACAGCGTGGATCACCAGCGCCGGAGATGTAGAATTTCTCACCATTGATGACCCACTCATCGCCATCGAGAACGGCGCTGGTTGAGACGTTCTTGGCGTCCGAAGACGGGATACCCGGCTCAGTCATCGCGAATGCAGAGCGGATTTCACCAGCAAGTAGCGGCTTCAGCCAACGCTCTTTCTGTTCTGGCGTACCGACGCGTTCTAGAACTTCCATATTGCCGGTATCAGGCGCGGCGCAGTTCATCATCTCTGATGCGAGCGGGCATTTGCCGAGCTCTGCAGCGATATAAGCGTAATCGAGGTTGCTGAGGCCTTCACCGGTTTCCGCGTCAGGCAAGAAGAAGTTCCAGAGGCCGCGCTTTTTGGCTTCGGCTTTACCTTTTTCCAGGGCTTCCATCTGTCCGGGCGTGTAAGACCAGATGTCTTGCTTGCCCTTGCCAGATTCGAGATATTCCTCGTAATGCGGGATCGCAACTTCACTGACGAAGGCTTTCACTTGATCGTAAAGTGGGCGGGCTTCTTCAGACATGCGCAGGTCGAATAGGTCGTCCTGCAGCTCGCTTGGTCCAGTTTCGGTATAGGCCATTTTATATTTCCTTACTCATACGGTCTTTATCTGGTCAGATGGTATGACGCGCACGTAAACTTGTAAAACCATATCGCGGGGGAAGGCGCGGCGGGCTGTCCTAGGTATATTCCGAAGGTTCGCTTGGTCGTAAGGAAACAGATGCCTTGTTAGCGATCAGGCTGCAGTGTTCCTGATAGCATTAGGCCAGTTGGTCCGTGGATTTCGACCTGCATTCCGGCTTCGAGGGCAAACTCTAAATTGTGTTGGCCGTTGCGGAGTTTAACTTCTGTTTCGTGACGCGCTGATGGTGTCATTGTCGTTATCTCGCGGGCATCCACAAGAACGCGCCATGGGCCTTCTGGAGCCGGGCCATTATGGTCGACTTCAATCTCAATTTCCCAGTTTCCATTATCCCAAGCTTCGCACTCAAGATCGCCTGAGCATGTATAGCCAGGAGCTGGAGACAAGCGTGCCTCAAGATCAACTAGTTTTTGCGCGCGAGGTTTCGGTTGGAATATTGAACGTAGCAAGTTTAGCATAATGTCTCTCCAGAAGTCATCTGGCCAAATACAAGACTCAGGTTAAAGCCACGTTCATGCCAGCTCTCGCCACCATAATTATTCTGATTGCAACGCTGATTACATCATTCATCTCAGGCATATTTGGGATGGCTGGAGGGTTAATCATTTCAAGCTGGCGGCGCTCGTTAGCGTCGCGATGGCGATGATCATTCATGGGATGATCCAAATGGTCGCGAATGGTTACCGGGCTGTACTGTTGAGAGAGCATATCGATTGGCGGGTGTTTGGGCTTTATTGTATCGGCGCTGCAGGCGGTGTCGCGGCGCTTTTTGGCATTAGTTTGTTTTTAGATTGGGTGCCGGATAAGCGCGTGCTTTACCTGTTGCTGGGGCTGACGCCGCTTCTGGTTTGGTTGCCGAAAGAACGCCTGCATCTTGATATCAAACGTGTGGACCATGCGATCATTGCTGGATTTGGGGTGCAGGGGTTGAATACGTTGGCGGGCGTTGCGGGACCACTTCTGGATTTGTTTTTCGTGCGCGCAGATATGACGCGTCAGGAAATTGTGGCCACTAAATCAGTCACACAGGCGCTGAGCCATTTAGTGAAAGTCGGATTTTGGACTGTACCCGTTGTCACCGCAGCCGGCTGGGGCGCTATGCCGCCATGGTGGTTGATTGCGGCCGCTATTCCGATGTCGATGACAGGAACGCGGTTGGGCAAGATTATTCTAGAGTGAATGACAGATACGAATTTCAAAGCCTGGATGATGGGGCTAGTGACCATTATCGGTTGCGTATACCTGCTGCGAGCGGCTGGGATACTATAGGCCTAGGCGGCCAGACCGAGTTTCGAGGATCGCCAATTGAGCGCGAGATTTAGGTCTTCGGCGAATTGGTCTGAAATCTCTTTGTTGCGGCGCACTTCCTCATCTACTGTGTAGGTTTCTGACTTATCCTTCGCGTGATGGCCGTGCTCTTTTGCACGCGCTGTTGAAATAGAGTCTTGCGATAAGTTAAAGTCGAGTGCCTGCGCAATTCTCGGAAGGTGTGTTTGCGGATCTTTGGACACGCTGGCCCATTTGAAACGATGCCCGTTGGACTCATCAATCGTGCGGTCGAGAATCTGTTTCTGCGTTTCGAAAACGATAACTGATAGGCGCAAGAGCCGTTGCATCGGGTCCAAATTGGCTCTCTCGACATCTAAGACCGCTCCGCGAAACGCGTTGTTTGCAGACAAGAAGTGGTTCAGCAGGTTGAGCGAATATTGCAGGCGTGATCGGCCGCCGCGTAGGTTGGCGACCAGATAGTCTCTTGCACCGAACTCTAGCGACACAATTTTTGCATCGGGAGACGCTTCTAACAGGTCACTGAGCAGGCTGTTCGCCCAATTTGATGGCTTCACCAAGGGCACAACGTTTGGCCAAGGTTTGCGATATTGGCTGAGGGTCAGCCGAAGCAGATCTATCCAGAAGCTGTAGTCTTTCGTGATTGAATGCCCGAGAGCTTTCAGCGTAGCAAGCTCAACCAATGCATGCGGTTCGCGGTAGGACAGGGCTTCACCTGCACCTTCCAACGTGCGCGACACGTATGTTGACCCGCAGAAGGACATATGGGTCAGCAAGCGATCAGGATGGGTTTGATAAATGTCGGCTTTTAGCGCTTTCTTGATGGGCACATGAACGATTTTGTCGCGCGCGGAGATGCTTACGCGCCCGTCTAGAAACGGCGCTGAGCGTAAGTTCGTCAGGTGGGTTTCGACGAATGCAAGATTCTGGGTTTCGGGGTCTATAGAAGCTAGAAACCAGCTTGGATCCCTCAGTAAGCTGGAAATGTCCATAATGCGCCGTTGAATCTGTTTATCAATAAAACATTATCGATAAACAGAATCAAAACAATGCATTTTTGGGACGATGTTACATTTGTAATGTTCACGTCCGCCAAATACACCGGCGTTTCGTAGAATGTAAAGTTACAAAAGTAACGTGCCGCCTATTTCGGCAGTGTTTGCGCCATGTTCGCGAGGGTCGTTTCGCGTAGCAGAAGTTTGTTTCCAGTCAGCGACGTGCCGGAAAGTGGTTTTAGACCTTCGGCGTATTTCAGGGCTGTCGCAAGAACAGCATCTGGTGCGACAACCATGTCTAGATATCCGGCTTTGCGGGCATCTTCTGGCCCAAACAATTCGCCAAACACCATTGAGCGGGTTTTATAGTCATCGGCGACACGGGCTTTAACGAGCTCGGCGGCGAAAATCGGGAGAACCATGTTGATCTGTGTTTCATTCGCGCCGATTTTGAACTCGCCCGCGGCGCCTACACGCACATCACATGAAAGTAGAATGAAGCAGCCCATTGCGACGCCATGTCCGGTACAAGCGCCAATCACTGGCATTGGGAAACTGTAGAGGCGGTGGGCGAGTTTCCCGCCATTATCGACAAGAGCTTTAACCTCAGCGCCGGGTAGGCTCATCATCAGCTTTAGATCAAACCCGCCAGAGAAACGATTTTCGCGTCCGGTAATGATAAGGACTTTCGCGCTTTTTTCAGCTTCGTCGAGGCAGGCATGTAATGCGTCAAGCATGGGTGGGTTGATGGCGTTCGCCTTGCCGTCATCCATCGTGATGATGGCGATTTCATTTTCGATTTTGATTGTCGCAGGTGCGGTCATTTTAGGTCTCCAGAATTTGAAAGACTAAGAACCCGTCTCGCCTTAGGGCAGGCAAGCACTAATCTGCAGATACTTTGCCAATATCGATTAAATCTCCCGGATCGCAGTCAAGGGCGTCGCAAAGCTTCACCAAAGTGTCGAAGCGGATGCCCTTGACTTTACCGGATTTAAGCAAGGACAAGTTCGCTTCTGTCATGCCGATCTCTGCGGCCAAATCTTTTGCTTTGCGTTTGCGCAGGGCGAGCATAACATCAAGTCGAATGATGATTTCAGATGCCACTAGACGAACTTATCATTTTCTTGCTTGATTGAGATCGCATCCTGAAAAACCAAAGCTAAACCGTACAGTATGATCCCCATCATGATGACTGCGAGCGCAAAGTCAGGAAAATTAGTGATGACGCCCCTGAATTCTTCCTGAATCCAACCAAGTAGCGTTGGGCCGATAATACCTGCCCATATCCCAGACATGACGAGACTGCTGGCGCCGCTGCGGAACGTCTTGAGGTTTTGATCGGTAAAGACTTCACCCTCACCACATCGTCCAAACAATAAGGCAAAGTCGCCTATCGCCCAGGCGATCAAAATCGTCGGCATTGCTTTTATGAGGCCAATCCAAAAACCGTTAAAGACGTCTATCCAATCTTGCGGGTTTTCAACCATTATCCCGCCTACTTCTTCGCCAATGAAGTGAGACGTATTGATGATAAGAATACCAACCGCTGCCCATGCCACCCATGTTAGCGTTTGATGGATATCACGGTTAGATTTTAGACTCTGTTCGGACATTATGGCCTCCAATCAAAGGGACGAATAGGGCGACAATTATCGTAATGCAATAATTTATTTTCGTTTTGATTTAAAAAATTGCTTTAAAATACCAGACGCTGCTTCCGCGTTCTTCGTGTCTTGTTCAATTTCGGGCCGCCAGTGGCATGTTGGTTGGTCAAAGAATTTCGGCCCACTGAAGACGGCTCCGCCTTTCGAATCTTCAGCGGCAAAGATGACTTTTGAGATGCGCGCAAAGCTAATTGCACCCGCGCACATGGCGCAGGGTTCTAGTGTTACATAAAGGTGCAGGCCGGGAAGGCGGTAATTTCCAAGTTTTGTTGCCGCAGCACGGATGGCGGCGATCTCTGCGTGAGCGGTTGGGTCATGCCCCGCAATGGGGGCGTTTCGACCTTCGGCAACAATGTCGCCCGTTGCATGATCAACGATAACCGCCCCAACGGGGACTTCGCCCTCTGTCGCTGCTTGCGCGGCAAGCGCCAATGCGCGGATCATATAGTTTCTCGTGTCGGTCATGCCTTCCACATCGCGCCAAGCCGGATTAAACGCAAGCTATGCGGATTGTATCAGGACAGTTCAAGGGGCGGGCAATTGCCGCGCCGAAGACGAATAATACGCGGCCGACATCAGATCGGGCGCGGGAAAGCCTGTTTAACATCTTGGCGCATGCTGCTTGGGCACCTCATCTTGAAGGTGCGCGCGTGCTTGACCTGTTTGCGGGATCTGGTGGGTTAGGGTTTGAGGCGATGTCGCGCGGTGCAAGCTATTGCTTATTCGTCGAAACAGCGCATGCGGCGCGCGGTGCAATCCGTGATAATATTGAGAGCCTTAGCCTGTTCGGCAGCACGAAAATTCACCGGCGCAGCGCGGTTGAGTTGGGAAAATTGCCCGATATCGAACCATTCGACCTCATCTTTATGGACCCGCCCTACAATAAGGGCCTGATCGAACCTTGCTTGAAGGGCCTTGTTGATGGCGGCTGGCTTGCGGAGAGTGCTTTGGTGATCGCAGAGACAGCCGTCGCAGAGACACCCGATTTTAGCGGCTGGGAACAATTGTCCGACCGTAAAATAGGTGCGGCGAAAGTTTGGTTTCTGAAGCAAATCTAAGCTTCGAGGAATTCTTTGCGTAGATCAACAGAGGACTCGCCTGTGCCGAGATAGTGGCCGCAGGTGTTGAGCCAGCTGCCCGCCGCGTCGCGGCCCTTATCGCGGAGGTCAGTTAGGAAGCCCCAGCTGGTATCGTACTTGGTTTGCATAGACAGTTCACGCAGGACTTGGCCGCCGCGTAGGGCGTGGATGTTTAGGCGGCGATATTCTTTTGCTGCGCTCTTTTTGAGCATGCCATCATCGAGCAGCTTTTGAACAAACGCGATTGAACGTAGCTCGCCGATCAGGGAGGCGTTGAAGCTGATCTCGTTCAGGCGATCCATAATTTCTGGCACGCGTTTAGGGATGCCAAGGCGTGAAATGGGGTTCAGGAGAACCAGTAGTACATCGCGCGGCGCTTTGTTGTAGATCAGCGGGAACAGGCTCGGATTGCCCATATATCCGCCATCCCAATAGGCGCTGCCATCAATTTCAACGGCGCGAAATGTTTGAGGTAAGCAGGCAGAGGCCAGCACGGCGTCGCGGCCAATTTCTCCATCCTGAAACACTTTCACGCGCCCAGTTTCGACATTTGTTGCAGATAGAAACAGATCAATTGGGGCGTGGTGAACGGCGTCAAAGTCGATGGCTTCGTCTAGCGCGTCACGCAACGGGTTGAGATCGAATGGGTTGAACTCGTAAGGGCTGGCTATGCTGGTAAAAGCCATTGCAGCTTGGAACGGCCCAAATGGTAAGAGTGAGAGCGGAGTGTTTGACATTGAGAAGGCAGAGAAAGCTGCGCCCTTCTCTGACACGACGCGCCAGAAACGCTCTAGCGTCTGTTTTGCGCCATCAGCCCCGCCTGTTGCGAGACCTGAGGCGAATGCGACCGCATTCATGGCACCGGCAGACGTGGCGGTAATGGCTTTAATGTCGAGGCCGGGTTCATCGATTAGGCGATCAAGCACGCCCCATGTGAATGCGCCATGCGCGCCGCCGCCCTGTAGGGCGAGACTGATCGATCTGTCTTTCTTTTCGGACATGATGATAGCTTTCAACGCGAAGTGATGTTCGCCCTTTGACACAAAGAGTTTACGGCGTCTTCAAGATAGTCTGTGCAATCTGTCTGCCATGAGTGATAAAGCAGTATCAGTTGAGGGCTTGAGGCCCGTCCCGGCCGTTGGCGTTTTGTGTTTGCGCGGGGACGAGGTTCTGCTCGTCCGGCGCGGTAATCCGCCAAGGGCGGGGGAGTGGTCAATTCCAGGCGGACGGATCGAGCCGGGCGAACCGGCAAAGGATGCTGCGCTGCGTGAGTTGGCGGAGGAGACTTCGGTAGAGGCAGAACTGCTCGGCCTGATTGATGTGGTAGATGCTATATTTGAGAATAAGGCTGGGGACTTAGTGACCCGCCATTATGTGCTGATTGATTATGTGGCGCGGTGGGTTTCCGGAGAACCAGTCGCGGGCGATGACGCTGCTGAGGCGCGCTTTTTTACGGCTGATGAGATTAACGCTCTTGGTCTTTGGGACGAGACACTTCGAATTATTGAGGCGGGCCGGGCAATTGCTATGGCTGCTAAGGGGGCATAAAGAATGGATATGGCAGTGATTTCTATTCTTGGAACCTTGTTGACGAGGCCTTTGCAGTTTTTGCAAGCGCAGGACGAAGGCGAGGGCGGCGTTGCGTCTGCGCCTTCTGCTAAAGAAGATGTATTGGTTTCAGTTGAACCTGCGGAAGATGTTGTTCAGCCTGTGGATGTCCCGGTTGAGGCTGTTGAAGCGCCTACGGCCCCTGTGAAGACATCTGATCCAATAGAGGCAATCTCAGATACAACTGAACAGGCTGCGGAAGCGGCGACGGAACTTGTTGGCTGGATCGGGTCTGGCGAGTTGAGCGCAATTATTGCGATTGCGACGGTTATCAGTCTGACCATCCTGCAGCGCGCGTTGCGATGGGCTATCCTAAAAGGGATTGTGCGGTTGCCGCGCTCTGATGATTACTCATTTTCTGCTTTGTTACAGCGGGTTGTGAAGCGCTTCCACATTTACTTCATGATTGCGATTTCGCTCGCCATTACTGACTCGGTTATGGAGTTGCCGGGCACATTATCTGCGTTTATCAAAATCGTGTTTATTCTTGCGGCGGTGCTGCAAGTCGCTGAATGGATTCAAGAATTTGCGATCTCCGCTATTCGGCGAAATGTTGCGCGGTCTAGCGGTGATGCACGCGCTTTAGCGTCAGCGTTCAATATTATTAAGTGGTTCATTAGTGCTGCGATTTGGTCGGTCGCGCTTCTTTTGATTCTGGACAATGTTGGCGCTGATGTAACCGCACTTCTGGCTGGTCTTGGTATTGGTGGTATCGCGATTGGTATCGCGGCTCAGGGTGTTTTTCGTGATCTGTTTTCATCTCTATCGATCGTTATCGACAAGCCGTTTCAGGTTGGAGACACAGTTCGCTACGGAGACAGTTGGGGAGCGATTGAGGATATTGGCCTGAAGACGACGCGCATTCGGGCGAAGTCTGGTGAGCAGATGATTATCTCAAACACGAACCTGCTCGACTATGAGATCCACAATATGGCGCGCATGGCGCGGCGGCGGATAGAGACACAGTTTGGGTTTATCTACCAAACTGATCCAGAGTTGGCGGAGCGTGTGCCCGAGATTGTCGCTAAGATCGTTAAAACTGTTCAGGCGGTTGAGTTTGAGCGCTGTGGGATGTCTGGCTTTGGACCAAGCTCGATTGATTACACGCTGGTCTTCTTCTCGCTGCAACCTGATTTCAATCGCTCTATGGCGGCGCAATCACGGGTTTTGATGGCCTTGTTTAAAGGCTTGCAGGAAGAAGGGCTGGAGTTTGCTTATCCAACGCAGACTGTCTTTATTGAAGGTCTTGGTAAACCGTAACGCGTTCGCGCTGTCTATTCGACAGTCCAGCCGCGCGGGGTTTTACGCGCTTCCAGTGTAATGGCGTCGCCGTCAGCGGTTTCACGATAGACCGTCGCCGGCTCAGAGCGTTTTCCTGAAAGGCGGGTCATCAGAGCGACTGCCGCCAAAGCAATGCCCGCGGCTGCTGTGGCGATTGCGATCACGCCGGCCATAAAAATGATGGAAAGCGCAAGCAGGCCTTTCATGATCCAAACGCCTGCGCGGCGCATTAGAGCATATAGGTTTTCTGGAAAACCGAGTGGGGCGCTTTGTGTTGCGGTCATAATTCACCTCTTGCCTAAGAGAATGGGGCGCGGACGGGTATTCGTCAATGCTAACCGCATTACCAATTATCAATTAACTGCGATGAGGCCGCGTTCTGCTTTAATCCGTGCATATGCGCCGGTTATTGTGGCAGCCTTGTCATGAGCCGCACTTTCAAACTCTCTGGGCGCGCCGTGATAGACGACCCGATCGGGGTGATTATCGGCCATTAGTTTGCGGTAAGTGCGCTTAATCTCATCAAACTCAGCATCGTGAGCGACCCCCAGAACATGATAAGGATCGTTCCGGTCCGGGCCCATATGGCCAGCTTTAATTCGGCGGAAAGTGCTCTCTTTAAAGCCAAAGGCCCGTGAGACCGTTTCCAAATATGTCAGCTCATCGTCTGTGACGACGCCATCAGCGGTGGCGATCATGAACAGGCCATCAAGGACGCCCTCTAAGAGGCATGGGCGGTTTTGATACTTCTTACCGATCTTTCTAGCGTAGGATTCGTAGCCACTGACCGTTTGCTGTGCCAACCGAAAAACCCGGCGGACAGCATTGGCATCTTTCGGGGCGGTTCGAAAGACGCGGGAGAAGACCATGATTTCATCATCTGTCACACGCCCATCAGCCATCGCCATTTTTGCACCAAGGCCAACCACTGCGGCGGTAAATCCAACATCATTTGGGTCGGGCGCGCACTCGAGATCGTTCGGAACGGGGTCGTCAACCACGTTCACGTCAAACAGACGTTTTCCGCCCTCGATAAGCCTTTGCCAAAGTGACATGAGCACACCTATAGCGCGTATTGAACAAAAGTGTGAGTGAGCAATTCTGACACGCGGTTTTAGGCCGCGTATTACAATCGAGTCATCTTGAGATCTATTTCCTATGGCGCGGCGTAGGAAAAACGATACCGACATTCTTCGGGTCGTAACTAGATTTAGAGATTCCTCCCATGAAACTAGCAACCCTTATGATTTCTGCCAGTCTTTTTGCCGCTCCAGCGTTTGCCGAGCAGTGTTCAAGCAAGAAAGACGCTCATTATACGCCAGCAAGCTATACCACAGCTGTTGCAGGTGAAACCTACACGAAAACTGCAAATGATATTGTGGCGACCGCGCAAGCCGCTGGATCGTTCAGCACGCTACTCGCTGCAGCTGACGCCGCTGGCTTGGTTGGCGCATTGCAAGGCGACGGTCCGCTTACAGTGTTTGCCCCAACAGACGCTGCGTTTGCAGCGCTGCCAGAAGGCACGGTTGAGACATTGCTGAAGCCTGAAAATAAAGACGCGCTTGCAGGTATCCTGAAACTGCACGTTATCTCTGGCAAAGTGAAAGCTGGTGACCTGCTAGGTAAGACAACAGTCGCGACTACACTAAATGGTGATTTGTCAGTGAACGGTACAGATGGTGTTGTCATCACAGCGCCGGGATCAACTGCAACGGTTGTCTCTGCTGACGTGATGGCTTCAAATGGCGTTATCCATGTGATCGATACAGTTCTTTTGCCTGCCAGCTAGCAGGTACGACGAGCCCTCCCCGGGAAGCGATGTCCCCCCATTGATGCCTCCCGGGTCGCCCCGCCAATCTCCCAAGATTGGCGGGGCATTTATTTGATCTGTAATGCCTATTACGATTTCGGCTTATGGATGAAATTGATGATTATTCTATTTCAAGTAGAGTAAATCTTCATTAACCATGCGATCTATAAAGTTAACCCAAGAGGGCTGAACATTCGAGGAAAGGGGTTTCATGTCGAATTATTTCGCCAAGGATGGCGCCAGAGAATTGCAACAGCGTATCAAGGATTATTGGTCGGAACGCGGGTATGACGTCGAGGTTGATGTCGTACCGAGTGAATATGACGAAAAGGTCCGTTCTGTACGCTATGACGTTCGCAGTCATATGCGCAATGAAATGCCGGTCAGGCGCAGGGTTGCTTAGGCCTTTTTAGCAGCTTTGCCCTGTGCGGCGCGAAGCTCTGCAACTTCCTTTTTTAGATCGATAAGAAGCGCGATGATTTCATCGCGTTCTTTGTCTGCATCATCAAACTCTTCATCCAGTTCATCTTCAATCTCTTCGAGGTGCTCTTCGGTGGCTGCGCGTTGGTCAGCGGCGAGTGCATCGACGATTAGCGCGATGAAGAGGTTCAACACCGCGAAGCTCGCGACGAAGATGAAAATCAAAAAGAAGAATGGTGCGTAGGGGTGGCCGTCATCCACTACTTTTTGAACGACTTCAAAGCGCCACCCGTCCATCGTCATCACCTGAAATAGCGAATAGGCTGAGCTTGGTAAATCACCGAAAAGTTGGAGCACATCAGGATTATCTGTGTCGCCAAACATGTTGGTCGCCATAACCGCGCCGACATAGGTTAGCAGCGCAAGAACCGCCAATATTGCGCCCATCCCTGGCAGTGACTTCAGGAGCGCTTCGGTAATTCTGCGCATCATGGGCACGACGTGTAGTAGCCGCAAAACCCGCAATACCCGCATCGCACGGAGGACGGAGAAAGCTTCGGCGCCGGGCAGTAAGGAAATGCCGACAACCAGAAAATCAAACCAGTTCCAGCCAGACTTAAAGAACCCGAAACGATAGACCGCAAGTTTTAGTGCAATCTCTATCGCGAAGATGATTGTAACAGC
>JAQWGO010000057.1 GCA_029238175.1 Henriciella sp.
CTTAGGGCGTTATGCACATTACCTTGATCAGCGTTGGCAAGCTCAAGAATGGCCCTGAAAAGGACCTTGTTGATGATTATGCTTCTCGCTTTTCTAAGGCCGGGCCGGGACTAGGCTTCAGGTCAATTAAGCTGATTGATGTCGCCAACGGCGGGGGCTTGGACGCCGAAGGCGAACGCATCCTCGCAAAAATCCCCCAAGGCGCAGTCGTTTTACGATTGGATGAGTTTGGAGAGCAGTTCACCTCCAAGGCGTTTGCAAAGCGGCTCTCAAAACTTCGCGATCAAGGCACGCCTGAACTTTGCTTTCTTATCGGCGGCGCTGAGGGGTATAGTTATAGCGTTCGAGCGAACTGCCCCCATACAATCGCGCTTGGGCCACAGACATGGCCGCATCGCTTTGTAAAAGTGATGATAACAGAGCAGCTCTATAGAGCTGCAAGCATTCTGGGCGGCCTACCCTACCACAAAGCCTAGTCCTGTTTCGGCTGCATGCCGAAACTCTTCCAAAAGAAGCGATCAACGACGCGCTTCGGCAACAGCATTGGCAATGTAAAATTGGTCAATTTGTCAGGAACGGGCGCATAGCGCGCTTTCGGTTTCTTAGCCGTTAGCGCCTTCTCGATCGTTTCAGCAATCTCTTCAGGCTCAAGCCCTGTGCGACCACCTTCCAACATCGTATCGCTAAATTTCTCAATTGATTTCGCCCAAGGCGAGTTTGAGTACGGGTTGCCGCTATTGTCTTTTTCGGCCTTGTCCCAGATCGGTGTTTTAACCGCGCCCGGACCGATCGAAATTGCATCTATCCCATAGATTATCAATTCGCGCCGAAAGCTGTCAGTTACACTCTCCATCGCATGTTTTGTCGCCGTGTAAGCGCCAAGAAATGGCGATGCGAGGCGGCCACCGACGCTTGTAATATTAATGATACGCCCAGGTTTTCCCTCAAGCGTCTCATCCATACCTAGCAGCGGCGCAAAGGCCTGTGTCGCGCGTAGAGCCCCAAATACATTAACTTGGAAATGGGCTTCGATCTGATCCAGAGGCTGTAATGCCAGTGGGCCCATATTGGCGATGCCAGCATTGTTCACGAGCCCCGCAAGTTTCGTCCCGTTCAACGCCATTTTGACGATTTCGACGGCTGCATCGACATGGTCTGGCTTCGTGACGTCCAGCAAGATTGGGAATATATTTTCATTCGCGGCCTTTAGCGGCTCCCCATCGACCTCTTTTCGGACACCAGCGAAAACGCGCCAACCTTTACCAGCTAAATACTCAGCGGCTGTGCGCCCGATTCCAGTTGATGCGCCTGTGATGACTACGGTTTTCATATCCATATCCTATGCTCTATTTTTTATACGGCGTTGCAGGATAGGTGGTTTTAGTCTTTGTCAGCTCCGCCTTCGATGACACGGAAAACCGGCCGCCCAGATGGTCGCTTTTGAGGCTCGGATATGGGCTTATCTTGCGAAGCTTTAGTTTCTTGCGCAACCGGCAAATCACTGGCTTTCACCAGCTTAAGCCCCTTACTCGCCTGCTCCGAAATTGGCGTTGGGACAGGCTCGTCGATGTCTTCGTCAAGCTGGCGGATACGAGGTTTAAACTGGGGTTTTTTCGAATTTTTCGATTTAAATCCGGTCTTTCCTTTGCCGCGGGCTTTTTTGTCGATTTCTCGAAGTTTCAGCGATTGTAGGGCGGATAGAGGCTCATCGGCCCCGCCTTTTTCGAGATCGTGGAAAGCTGATCCGTAGGTTTCGATACGCTCTTCAACTTCTTCCAGAAACTGTTTTTCCCAGTCAGAAAGTTCCGGGCCTTGCCCCAATTCGGCGAGCATCGCAGCCTTGCGCAGTTTGCGCAGAGCTTTGCGTTTCTTTCGCTCGTCGATCTCACGGGACATCGGTTCAGACTAAAGGAAACCGGCCTGCTTTAGCAACTGCATGTAGGTTAGAGCGTCGGCTTCATAGAGCGCCAGCAAAGCTGTCTCAGGCTCACCGTCTAGATCAAGGACCACGCCAAAAGCCTGTTCTGTGGTTAGACCATCAGCCTTTGCCTCACGGATTGCATCCTGAAATGCTTCGCCGCCAAGACGCAGGAAGCCTTGTTCAACCTTATAGTAGCGATAGAATTCATGCCGCTCTACAGGATGAGCGCGGCCCCAAATATTGGCCTCAACCCCATCCAAATCAAACGAGCAAATACATGAGGCTTGGCCGCCGAACTGTTCCTGCTTCACTTTGAAACCGGGATATCCGCCGAATGCTGCCTGTAGACCGCCTTGAAATGTATCAAGGTTTTCACCGGCATCGCAGCAGATGTCCAAATCAGACCCTTCGATATGGATATCGAGTGCAGCTGAGCCGACCCATTGAGGGTCAAAGCTTACCAGCTTTTCAAACACATCATGCGCTTGCAGCAACGTATAGAGTTTCGCTTGGTTTAGCATGGCCCGGCCTTAAAGCTCGCCAAGGGCGTCCAGATAGACTTCGAGGATCGCCTCTTGTTCAGCACGCTCATCACGGTCTTGCTTACGCAGGCGCACAACGGCGCGAAGGGCTTTAGTATCATAACCGAGCGCTTTGGCTTCGCCGTACACTTCTTTGATTTGTTCCGCGATTTCCTTCTTCTCTTCCTCAAGTCGCTCAATGCGCTCTACAGTCAGACGCAGTTTATCGCGGGCAGCTTCGGTAAGGTTATCGTTGTGTACGTCGTCCATGAGAAGTCTCTTTGTTCGGTCGGATTGGAATAAGAATACACCGTCCCCCTAATGGTAAATTCCCTATGAATCGAGCCTAGAAAACACACCATCCAAACCATGATTGAAGCCAGATTAAAGCAGATCCATCACAGATTGGGGCCAGATCACTGACAGGTTCGTGATGGAGTGATAGCAGAGCGTGATTTGAAGCTTTCAGAAGCCGCGCTATTTAGCCTGTATGACCCAGACAAAATCTCTTTCACTTCGCCGTCGAACGTTTCTTGCCGCAGCGCCGGTTGCTTTGATCGCCGCCTGCTCTGGCGGGACTAAATCAAATGCGGCTTTTGCCGAAACGACTAATACCGCGTTTGCTGATAGCGCTTGGCGACAACTCACCGAGGCTGAGTGGAAGGAGAAACTCGAACCGCTGGCCTTTGATGTGCTGCGAAAAGAAGCGACTGAACGCGCCTTCACCTCACCCCTGAATGACGAAAAGCGTGAAGGTATTTTCCATTGCGCCGGGTGCGATCTGGCACTGTTCGAGAGCCAAACGAAATATGATAGCGGCACAGGCTGGCCGAGCTTTTATGACTTCATTGCAGGGTCCATTGGCACCAAACCTGACAATAAGCTTTGGATGGTCCGCACAGAATATCACTGCGCCCGTTGCGGCGGCCACCAAGGTCATGTTTTCGAAGATGGCCCGGCACCGACTGGCCTGCGCTATTGCAATAATGGCGTGGCGCTGACGTTTAAGCCGGCTTAATCGACCGCGCGATGATAAGTTGATAAGGTGGCCTCTAGCACAATTGGAGGTCATCAAATGCAACTTGGCAATTTCTCACTTAGCCTTGCGGTAAAAGATATCGCAGTTTCAAAAGCTTTTTACGAAAAGCTTGGCTTTCGTCAGGTTGGCGGCAACCAAGATCAAAATTGGCTGGTGATGAAAAATCACAGCACCAAGATCGGCTTATTTCAGGGCATGTTTGAAACGAATATGCTGACCTTCAATCCTGGCTGGGATGAGGACGCTCAGGATTTGGAAAATTTTACAGATGTGCGTGATGTTCAGAAAGCGCTTAAAACCGCTGGCATAGCATTTGACACTGAAGCAGATGAGAGCACATCTGGCCCAGCGCATTTCATTATTACCGATCCAGACGGCAACCCGATCATGTTAGACCAGCACCGCTAGTCAGCACTTGGCGCTTTGGGCTGTCCGAACAGATCCAATTGGTTTGGATCGACAGGTTTTTGCTTGCTTTTTTTTGTGCGCCCAGCGCGGAAATATAGATCATCGGTGTGATCCTCTGTCTCCGTTTTTGGTTCGGGCTTTGGCTTAGCTTTTGGCTTGGTCGCTGCCTTTGCAAGCTTCCAATAGGTGACAGCCAGAACGGTATTTCCGGCAGCATCTTCATAATTTTGAACGAAGCGATGCGCCGGATTAGCCTCTGCGAGGGCGAGTAAATCGGGCAAGTCCGCTGCGGACGGCGTTAGCCATTCGGTTTCAAGCGCCTTGATTACTGAGCCATCCGCCAAATCCTCCGCCTCATAACGCGTACGTGCAGGCTCGCCCGTAGCTTTAAGGGCATCGCGCGCGGTCTTACCGAGGGGGTAGGTATGGCTCATAATCGGGGACTTAGGGTTGAGAGGGGTGAGAGTCGAGAGGCAGGCATCATGCGATGATGGGTTGGCATAATCGGGTGGCCGCCAAACGTGCGAACCTTAGGGTCACGGCTTTACGACGCGCCGCCGCCAATTTCTCTGTTTCTGGTTCACGGATAATCGCGCCGCCAAATCCATCGGCGATAATCAAGCCAGCTTCATCAGGGATTAGATCGTGTGGGAACTCATGGCTTACCGCGAAAAAGAAACGATCACAGAAAGGGCGATATTCCGGCCACTTTTGATCTGACCTGAAATCCGCCACCGAGGACTTAATCTCCACGATCGTCACATCCCCCGCAGGCCCGATCGCGGCCACATCAGCGCGGCGACCATTGGCAAGCGTCATCTCTGTCACGCCCGCAAATCCATAGCTGTTCAGCAAGCGCAGAACCCCGCGCGCAATCTCCACCGCTTTCGGAGAGAGTGGATCATTTAGGTTTAGGGCGTCGTCCATACCGACCTCTATTGTTCGCATAATGTTCTAGTTTGGCGAAATGTGTTTCAGAGGTCAAATAAAAAAGCCCCGGCGGTGAGGCCGGGGCTTTCTGTTCGGTAAAGGCAGAGCCTAATCGTTCGACAGCAGATGCATGAAGAACTGGAAGATGTTCACAAAATAGATGAAGAAGTTCAGCGCACCGATATTGGTCGCAACTGCCATACCGCGCTGGTCACCGCCAAGCGCGAAGTATGTTTCTTTCAAAGATTGTGTATTCCAAGCGATCAAGATCGCAGAGAACAGTGCGAATGCGCCTGAGATAATCAGCTGCATTGTACCGTTATTTCCAACTTGGAAGAATGGAACGTTCGGGAAGATCATTGGCAGGATGAAGAACATCATACCGATGATAAACGCGCCCCAAAGGCCCATGACCGCGAAGGTTCCGATCGGTCCAAGGTCACGTTTGGTTGTGTAACCAAACAAAGACAGACCAGCAAAGGTCGCTGCCGTCGCCAAGAAAGCCTTCGTGATGACGAAATGGGTAATACCGCCAAGGCCTAGTTTAGCCATGAAGAAGTAGACACCCATCGAAAGACCGAGCGCAACGACAATTGCCCAATATAGTATGGCACTGCCGGTAGGACTTGGGTTTCGCATCATAAAGTTAGATGCCAAAATCAACGCAACCGGCGCAAACATCACGATCCACATAATTGGACTCGAGAAGATTACGGCACTAATCGGTGCGACAGACCCTGCGATATACGCAATGACGCCTGAAACAGCGATACCAAGCGCAAGCTTATTATAGACACCGAGCATAAAGCCGCGCAGGCCTGCGTTTAGGCCCATGTCCATTTCACGACTGGCCGAGCCATAGGTCGTATTAAAATCGTTCATGATTTCCTCTTTTCAAAGGCCCGCACGCAAATGTGCGGATTGCCGCCAATATGATGCATGTTTTATCGCTTTTCAAGAAAAACCGGGTGACAGGCATGCAAACATCACCCTATCGTTTTGATTGATACAGACTAATGAAGGCGGCTGATTACAATGGAAATGAGAAAACTGGGACGCACTGACCTGATGGTGAGTGCGTGTTGTCTTGGCACAATGACATGGGGCCAGCAAAATACTGAGGCCGAAGGTCACGCGCAGATGGACTATGCTTTGGGCCGAGATATCAACTTTTGGGATACCGCAGAGATGTATTCCGTACCGCCCAAGGCCGAGACGCAAGGCTCGACAGAGCGAATTATCGGCAGCTGGTTTGCTAAGACTGGACGGCGCAACGAGGTGATCCTCGCGACCAAGATTGCTGGCCTGTCCAAAATGATCTGGACACGCGACAACAAGGTCGACTGGACACGTCACACCAAGGCGCAAATCGATGAGGCAGTCGAGAAAAGCCTTGAGCGGCTGCAGACGGATTATATCGATCTTTATCAGCTACACTGGCCTGATCGTCCCGTCGGCCTGTTTGGCGGCAAGATGGATAGCAAAGCCTATGCGCACGCCTACGAAAAGTTCGAGGATATCCTTGCCCACCTCGACACGCACATCAAAGCGGGGCGCATCCGGCATCTGGGACTGTCGAACGAGACCCCCTTTGGCGTCATGCGCTTTATTGCGGAAAGCGAAGCGAAAGGCCTACCGCGGATGGCGACCATCCAAAACGCCTATAATCTGGTGAACAGGCAGTTTGAGGATGGCGGTTTAGAAGAATGCTGTGTTCGCGAGGATGTTAGCCTGCTTGCCTATTCACCTTTGGGTCAGGGCTATCTGACAGGGAAATATCGCAACGGCGCGGTTCCAAAAGGGTCGCGCAAAGAATTGTTTGATCGTTTGCAGAGATATGAGAACGGGCCAGGTTCACGTGCGATTGAATCCTATCTGGTACTTACTGAAAAGCTGGGCGTTGACCCATCAAAGCTCGCCATCAAGTTCTGCGACACGCGCCATTTCATGGGCTCCACGATTATTGGGGCAACATCTATGGAACAATTGAAGATCTGCATTGATGCGTTTGACCTTGAATGGACAGATGAGATGGAAACTGAAGTTAACCGTCTTCACCTCGAACAACCCTCGCCCTGTCCGTAGGGTCTGCAACACGCAATGGTTTGACTTTAACCATTTCCACAGGCAGATTTGTCCACAGCTGCATGATTCCTTACAGGAGCGGCTTTACACAAAGGGGAACTAAAATGGCAGACGCCTCCAAATACGAAGACAACATCAAGAAATATGCAAAAGGCTATAATCAAGCCGCAGCGGAAAAAATTGTGGGCCACCTCGGGATTGCACTTCGCAACCGTGACAGCTCGCTTGTTTCTTGTTCTGATGACACAGAACTACAGCGCGTTCGTGAAAAGTGGTGCCGCGGCAAACTTGCTTTGGCCCAATCTAACGACGATCTGGATGCAGCGATCGCAAGCATTTGCGAAACGCTAAAACCAGAAGGCGGCAACAAAGGCCGTGTAACTTTCTATTACCTGCTTGCTGAGCACTTTGGTAAGCTGGAAGCCCTCGCTGGATAAGTTGATTTGATCTTTTGATCTTTGAAGCCCGGCCTTATGGTCGGGCTTCTTTCGTTTCAGGCCCTAGTGGAATAGTGACCCACAAACATCATGCATAGACTTTTCGCAGCCCTACCCGTTCCTGACAGTATTGCTGAACGCTTGCTGCCCTTGCGAACCGATATTTACGGTGCGCGCTGGCGCAGACGGGAGCATTTCCACATCACACTGCAATTCTTTGGCAAAGTGAACGCGGAAGTGGCACACGAAATTGCGGAAGCTTTGACGCTGATCTCATCCCCTCAAATGTCACTTGAGCTGAATGGGGTTGGCTGGTTTGGGCGGAAAGAACCACGCGCATTATATGCAAGAGTTAAGGAAGATGAGGCGCTAACGGCGCTTGCCGCAGATTGCCGTAAAATAGCGCGAAAGTTCAAACTGGATCTGTCACAAGACCCGTTCCTGCCGCATATTACACTGGCTTATTGTAATGAGACGCCGCTTGAAGATGCCATGCGTTGGAGCGAAGATTATCAAATCCTCCGTAGCGAGCCGTTTGTGCTGGACGAATTCCATCTTTACGAAAGTTTCACAGGCCACAAAAAGCAAAGCCAGTATGTGCCTCAAGCTGACTATCGGCTAGGCTACTGACAGAAACTGACATGAGCCCCTGTTGACGGGTTTAGGAAAGGACGGGACAAGACGCTATGCCCCTGACCTCCTCCTTGCCGGACCCCGCAACAGCAGCGGCACTCGCCGCCTTTGAAAACGTACGAGATAAAAGCCTAGAGCTTGCCTCACAGCTAAGCGATGCAGACGCAACCGCCCAATCTATGGAAGATGCCAGTCCGGCCAAGTGGCATCTGGCCCATACGAGTTGGTTTTTTGAAGAATTTTTACTCGCGCCCGCCTTTGGTGAGGACGTGCGATATGACCCGGCTTTCGCCTATCTTTTCAATTCATATTATGACGCTGTCGGTGAACGCCATGCCCGCCCAATGCGAGGCTTGTTAACGCGGCCCAGCCTTGATGAAGTGCGCGCTTACCGCGCCCATGTTGATCAGCACATGAAACGCCTAATTGAACAGGACGTTGAGGCCATACACGAGCTGTTGGAGCTGGGCCTATCGCATGAGCAACAGCACCAAGAATTATTGCTGACCGATATTCTGCACCTATTTGCCCAAAATCCGCTGCGGCCCGCTTTTAGATCCATCTTAGACAAAACCAGCGACACACAAGCTGCGCCTCTGAATTGGACAAAGCATGGCGCGGCAATTGCGAAAATTGGCCATGATGGCTCTGGCTTTGCCTTCGATTGTGAGACGCCATCGCATGACGCGATTATTCGCCCGTTTGAGCTAGCTAACCGCGCCGTGACGAATGGTGAATGGCTAAAATTTATGGAAAGCGGCGGTTATAGTCTATCAAGGTATTGGCTCTCAGATGGCTTTGCAGCAGCAAAAGCGAATGGCTGGAAAGCCCCGCATTATTGGTTTGAACAGAACGACACCTGGTACACAATGACGTTACTTGGCGCGCAGCCGGTTAATTTGGAAGCGCCTGTGACCCATATCAGCTTTTTTGAGGCAGACGCCTTCGCCACTTGGGCGGACGCGCGGCTGCCAACTGAGCAAGAATGGGAGTTTGCGGCACGTGGTGAAGAAACAATGAGTGGCAATGATGCAGGTGCCAAGCACTACCAACCACAAGTGCAAAGCGATGAAGAACGCACTTATCTGTTCGGCGATGTCTGGGAATGGACGGCAAGCGCGTTTCGTCCCTATCCCGGCTTTAAGATCGCTGAGGGCGCCGTTGGCGAGTATAATGGCAAGTTTATGAGTGGTCAGATGGTTCTACGCGGCGGCTCTTGCGCCACGCCTGAGGGTCATATCCGCGCGAGTTATCGCAATTTTTTCCATCCTGACAAACGCTGGCAATTCTCAGGTCTTCGCCTTGCACGGGACGTAAACTAATGGATGGTTCTGACGCGCCTGAACAGAGCCACTTAAATGAGTTTTTGGCCGATGTGGTTGACGGTCTTTCAAAGCCGCAAAAAACATTAGCCTGTCGCTGGCTGTATGATGAGGCTGGGTCTGATCTGTTCGAACAGATTACAGAGCTGCCAGAATATTACCCGACACGCACTGAAATCAGCATCCTGAACCAGCACGCCGATGAGATCGTTTCAGCACTGGGAGATGATGCCTTACTTATTGAGTATGGGGCCGGCGCATCGACCAAGACCCGAATTCTGTTGGATAACTTAAACGCGATCGCCGGGTATGTGCCGATCGATGTGTCTGAGGCTTTCCTCTTATATACTGCCGAGACCCTGCGCAGGGACTATCCTAAATTGGATGTTTTCCCGGTCGTCGGCAACTTTATGGCAGAGATTGACCTGCCTGAGCTGCCAAGCGGGCAAAGGGTTGGTTTTTTTCCGGGATCGACGATTGGCAATCTGAGCGATGATGAGATTGAGTCATTCCTAAATGGCGCACGCAGCCTGCTTGGCGATGATAGCCGTTTTCTGATTGGCGTAGACCTGCGAAAATCCCCGGACATCCTTGTTCCTGCGTATGATGACGCGGCGGGAGTAACAGCCGCCTTCAACCTGAACCTGCTGCGCCGCATCAATTCAGAGCTTGATGCCAATTTTGATCTGACCTGCTTCACTCATGAAGTACGTTGGAATGATGAAGCTTCACGCATTGAAATGCATTTGGTGAGCATATGCGACCAAGACATCACAATCGCGGATCAATCCTTTCACTTTTCAGCAGGTGAAACCATTCATACGGAGAACTCCCGAAAGTTTTCGATTGAAACCCTGACCCCAGTGTTCGAGAAGACAGGTTGGACAATAACCAATCTGTGGTCAGATCCGGGCAACCTGTTTGCGGTGCTCCTCCTGACAGCGGAATAAAGACTATCGGGAGATCAGTATGGGCACAGTTAAAGACCTAACGGGCCGCAAAGCCCTCGTCACAGGATCAGCAACCGGACTCGGGCGCTCGATTGCGGTGATGCTGGCGGAACGCGGCGCTGATGTGATCGTCAATTGCACGCGCTCAATCTCTGATGCCGAAGAAACAGTGGCGATTTGCAATTCGCACGGTGCACAGACGCAACTCGTATCTGCGGATGTCTCCACTGACGAGGGCGCAGCGAAGCTTGCCGAGGCGGCGGGGCGTTGGGGACATCTCGATATCCTCGTCAATAATGCTGGGATTACGCGGCATGCCCGTGACCATGCCGACCTTGATGCGCTCAAGCGAGAGGACTTCATGGACACTTATGCGGTCAACGTCGCCGGACCGTTCCTGATGATGCAGGCCTGCAAAGGCTTATTGGTCAAAGCCTATGAGACGACAGGCCGGGCAAGCGCCGTTCTGAACGTGTCTTCGATCGCCGGGGTGACTGGAATTGGGTCATCGGTTGCCTATGCCGCCACCAAAGGCGCGCTAAACACAATGACATTGTCTCTGGCGCGCGCGTTGGCACCGGCAATTCGCGTGAATGCTGTCTGTCCCGGATTTATCGGCACACGTTGGTTCAAGGATCAGATGGACGAGGATGCTTTCACGCGCATGGAAGAAGGCGTGAAGAAAGCTGTACCGCTGTCTGTGGCGAGTGGTCCTGACGATATCGCGGCATCAGCTTTGTTCTTTTTAACCGACGCATCCCGCCATGTTACCGGCGAAATGCTGCTGGTTGATGCAGGCATGCACCTTGGATATGCTCCGCTGACAGCGCGCTAAAACGGCAACACTGCCACAAACCTAGCCAGTAAGACGAAGAATGGAGCGGTTTTTGGGGCATTTGCCTCAAATTCGTGCTGCAGCGCAAAAAATTCGCCATCTCTGCCCCTCTTGATGGTCAAACACAGGGCAAACAGCTTGTGTAGGGTTATCGAATTTAGCCCAATGCGAGGAACTGATGATGGGAAAAACACTTTCAAAAGCAATGATGCTGGCAATGGCCACAGGCATTATGGCGACTCCAGCAGCGATTGCGGAAGGCGAGTTTAGCGCAAACGTCGCATTCACAACTGACTATGTATATCGAGGCGTCACACAAACGGACGGCGCACCGACAGTATCCGGCGGCCTAGATTGGGCTTCAGACGACTTCTACGTTGGTGGTTGGATGTCTGGTGTAGACTTTGGTGATGGCACCAGTACCGAAGTTGATATCTACGCTGGGTTCACCCCAACCGTCGGGATGTTCGATTTAGACCTCGGCGCGATCTACTATATATATCCAGACGCACCTGATGATCCTGAGCAGAACTTCGTTGAAGTCTATGCAGGCGCCAGCACAACAGTATCTGGTATCGATCTTGGCGCTTCTTATGCTTATTCGCCGGAATTTTATGGTGAAACAGGGTCAGCAGGCTACACCAACTTCACTGCAGGCACCGCACTCGGTGAGAATTTTGGAATTGACGCCTCTGTTGGATTTTCAGACTTCTACGACTCTGGCAACGATAGTTACACGGACTATTCAGTTGGCGTAACAACTTCTGTTCAAGAGTATTTTGACCTAGACTTCCGCGCCATCGCAACCAGCGGTCTTGACGGAAATGACGAGAAATTCGTCGTAACTCTAAGCCGAAGCCTTTAGAATTTAGAGGGAAGGAAACTTCCCTCACACCTAAATTCAGCCCGCCAATGCCCTCCTGTCTGGGCGGGTTTGACTGGCCGCTGCTTCTGCAAAGAAGTGGCGGCCTTTTCTTATGCGGCGTTACAGCCAATATAGAAGATAATTGGAGATACTTATGGCTGATGCATCCCTTACCCCCGTCGAAGCCCTTATGCCCGCAATGGTTTTGCTTGGCGTTGGTGGAGCGTCGGCATTGGCGTCGAAGTTCTTGAAACTCAGCCCTATCGTCGGCTATCTGGCCGCTGGCATCCTGATCGGCCCGCACGTGTTTGGACTGATTGAAGAAAGTGGCACGACGCATCTGCTGGCCGAGCTTGGGGTCGTATTCCTGCTCTTTGATATTGGTATGCATATCTCTGTACGAGAGATGCGCGAAAGTGGCCGAGACATGGTTGGTTTAGCGCCCGCCCACATGATTTTGTCAGCCGTGCCGTTCACAATCATCGTCGGCCTGTTTGGACTACCATGGCCCGCAGCTATCGCGATCGGGATTTCGCTGGCCTTGTCATCCACTGCTGTGGTGTCACGCATCATTGATGACCGTAATCTCAATACCTGCCCGCTCGGGAAATCAGCCATCCACGTTCTGGTGTTTCAGGATATTGTCGCGATCTTCCTGCTGATCTTTGCCAGCTCTCTTGGCGATGAAGGCGGCAATTTAGCATGGACGATGGCGCGCGCAGCGGGTTTTGCCATTATCGCCTTTGGAGCCGCGATTTTGGCGGGGCGCTATTTGATGAGCCCTGTACTAAGACTGCTCGCCTCAACGCGAAATCAGGAAGCGTTTACAGCCGCCACTCTGTTCCTTGTTCTTGGTGCAGCGGCAGCAACCTACTCACTGGGCCTGTCGCTAACGCTAGGTGCGTTCCTTGCCGGATTGACCGTTTCAGGGACAGCTTTCCGCCACCAAGTTCAGACAGAAACAGGCCCGTTTCGGGGCTTGCTTTTATCCTTCTTCTTCATGTCAGTTGGCCTGATGCTGGACGTTCCAGCGCTTTTGGCAAACTTGCCTCTCGTGATCGCGATTGCGGCTGGCATCTTGCTAACCAAGACCGTGCTTGGCGCCGTTGCTGGCCTAATAAACGGCTGGAGCAAGGCGGGCACGACGCAGCTTAGCTTCCTGCTGGCACAAGGGTCTGAATTTACGCTGGTTGTGCTTTCGCTGCTGATGGCCACATCGAATATTGTGCCGCCCTTCTTTGAGACGATGATTGTTGCGGGTGTCGCGCTATCGCTCGCTATTGCGCCTGTTTGGGCCGATCTTGGCATGCGTCTGTCACGTAAGATTGTGGCGATGAAAACAAACGACGCCCCCGCCCCCGCAAATGACACACCAGCAGCAGAAGGACCGGTTGTTGTATTTGGCATGACCGATATCGGACGGCTAGCCGTCGATGCCTTGCGAGAGAACAACATCAAATTCTTGGCGATTGATAATGATCCAGACCGTTTCGTCTCGGCCTCAGCCGATGGCTATTACGTTCTGTTCGGCAACGCAGCGAATATGAACTTCTTCTCCGCGATTACAGGTAAGAATGCATGCGCCGTCGTTGTGGGCGCGCCGAATTATGCTGTCGCCAAGAGTGTGAACCCGACTGTCCGCCAACAATATCCTGACATTTTGAGGTTCGTCAGCTTACAAAGCCAAGAAGAGCGTGAACAGTTTAACGCGCTTGGTTTTCGGTCATGGCTCTCGCGCACGACACCGCCAGGTGTGGAGATGGTTGCAGACCTGCTGCAACAAATGGATGTCGAAGACGACAAAATTGCCGAGTGGCTGAAAACAATTTCGGAGCGGTACCATATCGAGGACCGCTCCGAAGAGGTTGTTCAAATTGTAGAAGAAGAGGCAGCCGTAGCCGCCTAATCTTGGACTAGCCTGCAACTTTGCGGACGTAGCTATACTCAGACTTCTTCTTTTCGCGCTTCTTAGCAGGCTGGAAAGCAACCTTTGCATGCTCGGCGCAATAAGGACCTGTTGCCGATTTGCGGCCACAGAAAGCAAACTTTGGATCGGCTGGGTCGCCAATCGGCCACTTACACATGCTGTCGCGAAGCGTCAGGATCGTTGCTGCTTCACCGTCTGCCAATGGCTTAGGCGGCAGCGTAGCCAGCATTGCTGTCTTCTCAGCAGATTTAAGCGGCGCAGCAATCGAAGGCGAAACCTTCGGTGCGACGACACTGCCATCTGGTTGCACGCGCGGCTTCGGTCTTGCCAAACGTGGTGGGCGCTTAACCGGACGCGATGGTGTCGCGCGGCCCGATAGGCCAAGGCGGTGCACCTTACCGATGACGGCATTGCGGGTAACGCCGCCTAGTTCTTTCGCAATCTGGCTTGCTGAATGACCTTCAGCCCAGAGTTTTTTTAGTACTTCAACGCGATCTTCTGTCCAGGCCATGGTTCACCCCGCTCTTTGGCAGCCCCTATATATT
>JAQWGO010000060.1 GCA_029238175.1 Henriciella sp.
GAAAGGGAGAAAATCAAAAGGAAGACGATGCAACTAAGGCCCTTGCAGCACGCACAATCTGCTGCTTAAACTGAAACCAGATGAGCCAAACACTCACTAAGTCAGGCAGCCTTCTGTCTCAAAATACCTGACGACGAACAAATTGTGTTTGCGGCGCCGAAAGGCACTCCTGGAAAACTTATGGTCAATTAGCGGTTCGTTCACCATAGGAGACCGAACCGTTCTTTCGTCTCACGCGTATTCGCCCAATCGTCTCCGGGCAGCCTATTTATGAGGGTTTCAAACACCCTCCTGAATGCGTCTTGTGTTGCATCCTCGGTCAGCTGCACCGCCTGTTCTGCGGGCAATAATGGGCGCATGTCTGTGAGCAGTGCCGGGTTCGTTAACTTAGCAAACATCCGCTGTTGCGCCTGGGCTTTCGAAATGGATTGATCGGCAAGCGCCAAATACCGCGTGAAGAGCGCTGATGTTCGATCCGCATTGAGGCCCTCGAAAACCTGAAGCGCATGATTGAGATCGTACAGGTCTCGGCCTTTGTCGCGCTGGAGCAAGGCGCGGAGTTTTGTCGCGAGCATTTCTTCGCGCGAAAATGTCGGTATTTCAGTCGTGCCGGTAAACCACGGATTTTCCACTTTGAACGTGTGATTCTCAACCGGGTCGAAAGCATCTGTCTCTCGTGTGTTGATTTCGACTTTCAATCGTATCTGGACTCCATCCCCATGCTCAGCGTCGATACGAAACTTCAGTTTGGGCGCGACCTGACTCTGATCGAAGCGCG
This sequence comes from Henriciella sp., assembly GCA_029238175.1. GTDB lineage: Bacteria > Pseudomonadota > Alphaproteobacteria > Caulobacterales > Hyphomonadaceae > Henriciella. The sequence goes on from JAQWGO010000060.1 coordinate 779, forward strand.
CCTGCCCAAGCCAAGGCTCTAGAACCAATCGAAGCTGGTCAAGAATTGGACCGATCGAACCAGACGACGTGCGAACCAAATCGATATCTTCGGAGTATCGGAGGGGCGCAGGAAAATGCAGCTTGTTCAGCGCTGTCCCCCCTCGAAACCGGAGTTCGCTTTTGAGCAAGTCGTCGGAAAAGATATCCACTAAAGCCCGACTGATGATCAGATCCTGTTCGATCTGCCGATTGTCGGCCCAGGGAACCACAGCGCCCCAGGCAACGATGTTCTGTAAGGGAATCATTCGTCCATCTCCGGCATTCGGCGAACGATGACACGCCATTTGGGGTCACGATGCATGGGCTTGGACATAAAATCTGGGTTTCGGACCTGGTTGCGATCCAGTTCCGCCCATGGCAGCGAACCGCGCTGACTGAGCGAGGCAAACATGCGGTCAGTCAGTTTCCCGTATCCCAAATGACCCAATAGGTATCCAAGACGTTGAACAATTGGTCGTTCAAATTTGTTAGACAAGGCAGCAAGCTGCTTCGGATCTATCTTGCGCCCCATATCGGCCAGAACGGTCGCAAGATTATCTATGCCGGCGGTCGCCTGCGGATAGCGCAGCAGGTCAAGTGCAGTTAGTGCAGGCGACGATATCTGCATCGTGCCGGTATCGGTCTTTCGTCTTTCAAGACCGTTCTCAACGGCGTTCATATCTTTTCGATAATAGAAGGCTATCAGATTGCGCCCTGCGCGTATCTTCGGCATTCGCTTGGCCGCAATGATCTGGAATTCCATGACCGCCTGATGGGTCGCGCCATGCAGCTCTGCAGCCTTGAGCAAGGCAACGTAATAGGGCTCGCCCTCGTGGCGCATCAGCGCATCAATGTACCAGGACGGCGGAGGCGCTCCCCAAGCTGCATATTGGGGCGGGACGGCCACATAGAAGCCGCGCCTTGGGCTTTGTAGCAGCTTTCGCTTCTGAAGCCTCTCAGCGGCATCAAGGAAGGCACCGCGATCCACACCGAGCGCCTTTTCAGCCTCATCAGCCGTAAATACGGTCCGCCCCTTCGACAGAAGGTCACTGATATAGCTCGAAAGCCCGGATCGTTGATCATAAACCATGTCTCATTATCCGCGCTAAATGCGGATTATTCAACATGATTCTTACACTCATAGACTCTTTCTTGTGTATGAAAATCCGTGCTAAGCGCGGATTTTCATACACGTTTCATTCATCCTCAGGGGATGATACCAAACCAGAATCAGACGTGGCCAGAAACCTCGCAAGGACACCTTTGTCATGACTAAGCTTCTTTGCGACCTGCCCGATGAAGTGGTCGAAGCGACGCTGCCCTAAAGCATGGGCCGCATCACGTTCGCCTTCGGGAATGGGCTCAGTGCGGGTCAGCCAATAAAAAACAAAATGGGCGAGCGTTTCGAGACAGAGCGCCGTATCGATAGGATTGTGGATGCTATAGCGGACGGTCTAGCGTCCAACTCGATGAAGCAAAAACTGATGGATCTCGAAGCCCAAAAGGCCGCCAATACGTCACTGCTGGCAGCACTAGGAGAGAGCCCGGTCGTCACGCTACACCCACAATCTGGAACACTCTACGCAGAGTTAGTGGGAACCTTGGCAGATGTCGTCTCCGATCCGTCTCCAGATGCAGATGAGGTTCGGAAAATCCTGCGTAAGGTTATCAATCGTATTGTGCTGCAACCACCACAGGATGAAGGCGATTATCACGTAGCCATAAGAGGCGATCTGGCCGCCCTGCTTTCGCAAGACGGCCAGACTACTTTTATGATGGGTGCGGGAGGGCGCACCAACCAAAAAAGTAGGCTGATTATTCCATTTAATACAACGGGTTGAGGAGCGTCCACTTCCTACGAGCACCGAGACGAGCCCTCCTTCGGCGCTGGCCTGGCTGCAACCAAGCACCCACAAGTAAGAACCAATCAATGTCGGCCTAGCGACGCGGGCCCATGATTGATTGGAAGGCTGAACGCCGCGGCCCAGAGATCGGTTATGACATACTGACAATCGGCGAGAGGCTGATGCTCATCGTTTTCAAGCTCAACCAATAGACTAAGCCAACAAAGCGGGTTCGGAACCTGACTCCGTATCATGCCAGGCACCCTGTCATAGAGTTCGGCTTGATCGGGCGGGCCATAAAGCATCTCCCGCAAGGCACCACAGGTCACTCCCTTAACTGCTTCGACATTCAGAACCCCAAGAAAGACACCCCAGTTTCCGAGCAGCGGCTCAGGAATCCTTGAAGACGCCGCGTGATCGATTTGGAATAGATAAAAGGGCGAAATCAGCTTGAAGAGGTCGCCGGGCTTGTCAGCAATTGCCCTGCCCGCATTCGTCAACCGGCATGACAACTTGTGATGACGGATCAGCTTCAGTTTCAGGAGTACGAAATGAAGCGCTTCGAGGGGTGGGAAATCATACTCGTTCAGCACCTTGTTGGCGAGGAACAGTTTGTCCTCTTCCCAGCCCGGCCGGGCGAATTCGGCTGCGGCCCAGTGTACGAAATTGCGCTGGAACGCTTTGCCCTTCGTCAGGCCGATGGCTTCATGTTCGACAAGATAGACCAGAAGTTTCTGAGCGGCGCAGACCATAGGTGCACCGGCAAGTGCAGGCTCGTTATTCTACACGGGTTGGAGCAGGAAAGTCATCTCAACTTCATCATCAAGCGCATGCGCCAATAGGGTACCAACAAAAGCGCGGGACGACCATCCGAACCGATGAAGGTTCGCGCCCCGAATGTCGCGCCCAACCCGATGAAACGAGGGTTTGCGGACATTTTGTACTGATGTTTCAGAGAGTTATATAGATAAGTGTGGCGCGAGTGACGCGCCTGAAAATTACCGTATAAACTCAATAATATCAACTACTTAGGGGTCCGTGATTCGGCGAAAGTAGTGCAAAAAGTTGGCAAAAAGTAGTGCAAACTGTCGTGCATTTTTCCTTTTCATCTAAAGTTCGACGCTACCCATTGGCGCAGAACTTGGCTCAGACGGCGATGGCGATCTCGAACGCGCGATCCGGCGCGGTACAACCGACACCATAAATCAGGCCGGACAGCGCGTCGTCGAACGAAACCTTGGCATCCAGCCAACGATCAAAGTCCGGCCCGGTTGGCCCGTGCGTGTCGTTGTCACCCGCGACCTCATCCTCAGACCTCACTAGAACAGGAGCAAACCTCATGTCCCTTCGTCTCGATAAACTCCCAGACCGAACACCGGTGCGTATGAGTATCGCGGTTGATCCCGATCTTGCCGCAGCGCTCGCCGACTACTCGGAAATCTACC
>JAQWGO010000063.1 GCA_029238175.1 Henriciella sp.
CGTAGATTAGATATCAACAGGACGGTGTGCATTCGTCTCACCCGCCCAAATCTTTTCCAAATTATAGAAAGAACGGACTTCGGGGCGGAACAAGTGGACGATAATATCGCCCAAATCAATCAAGACCCAATCGGCATTTGGCATGCCTTCAAGCTTTGGAGACTGTCCTGTTTTGTCCTTAACATCCTGCGCCAAATGGTCGGCAAGCGCGCCGACATGACGGGCCGAACGGCCCGAAGCAATGATCATAATGTCTGCGAGAGAGGACTTTTCGGTCAGGTCGATAACCGTGAGGTCTTCGGCTTTATCGTCCTCCAGCGAGGTTACGATTTTGTCTGAAAGCGCGCGGATGTCTTCGATTGTCGCGGCGCGAGCCGGTTGGGTCTCAGTTTGTGAGGCAGGCAGGGGATTGCTCCAGTGTGGTTATATCTGTGAATAGCTTAGCACGCGTCGCCTATTGGGCCTAGGGATTATTGGCAATACTTGAAGACATGTTGGGCTGCAAACAAACGTAAGTACCATCCTGCTCACAAATGGCCATTGTGCGTTCGATCCAGTCATGAACGGCCTTGGTGCGAATGTAGATGCTGCGATCGCCGTCTTCGTTTAGATCTTGTGTAACTTGACTCAATGTACCGATAACGAGCGGCCCAGCGGCCGTTTCGAGATATAGCGGTGCGCCGCTATCCCCGACATTTGGGCCTTTTGCGCCAACCCGATCTGCGATCAGAACGGCCTCACCGATCTCTACCATAGCAACCGCGCCGCCCTGGAGGTAGCGTGTACCGCCATTCTTCCCCCAGCCGGAGACGTAAGTGTTTTGAAAATCGGCAGGTAATAACCCGGCTTCTGCCCCCTCTAATGAGGCTATCTCTACGTTTAGGAATGCGTCGGTTTCCTCGAGATAGAATAGTGCGATATCGTTGGGGTATTGCTGGCTATTCATCCCATAAGCGGCATGGCACACGGCGCCCGTTAGCGGCTCCACTTGTGTTTCGGGGCTGCGTACATCCGAAGATGGGGAGACGGCGATAACGTCAAATGTTGGCCGCGCGGTGGTGATATCGAGATCGATTATGCAATGCGCTGCGGTCAGGAACCAATGCTCAGAAACTCGAACGGCCGCACAATGCTCTCGCTCTGTTCCTAGTGGCGAACGAATGCCTTCGATTTTTATTAACCCCGGATAATCCGTGAGATCTGGCGAGGGCGGCAGGTCGGCGGCGTCATAAAGACCGGCGGCGCCGACGTCGCGGTTCAGCCACGGGCGTTCTGCGATCGCGGCGGTTTCTTGTCTGGGAAAACAAGATTCAATGCCAACGTCAGACAGTGCCTCAGCGCTTAGATGCGTTTCGCCGTCCTTGAGCCTTAGGTGGGGCTCAGGATTGGTTTCAGTGCCCCCAAGATATGGGCCAAGATGTGTCGTGATGAGCGTTTTGGTCGGTTCTTTGTGAACTGCGAATATGCCTGCCCCAAGGCCAATTATTAGGCCAACCATCATCAAGAATATCGCGCGCATCTATCGCCCCTCTTTCAACCCCAAAAGACTCGTGATCCGGGATTTGATAAAAAGTCTGTAGGCTAGTTTGTGACGAAACGGCCAGCCTTGCGGTCTTTTTTTACACTATCAGCGGGGAAGGCCGTGCCATTCATGGCTATGTAAACGCCGGGCGTTTGCAGTTTTGCAGCAGCAACCGCGAAGCCGATATTAAAGATAGCATCGGTTGAGCGAAGCCGCGCTGGCTGCATCGCGCCAGTCAAGACGATGGTTTTGTCTTGAATATCCATCAAGCTGCGTGCCGTTTCGGCCATCGTGTCAGTGCCGTGTGTGATCAGGATCGACTTTGCAGCACTTGCAGAAACCGCCGCCTTGATCGCAATGCGATCCGCGTCAGTCAGTTCAAGGCTGTCTTTCTTCATCAGCGATGTGAGATCGTAGTCGTACCCCACGTTGGCTTCACGCAAGATGGCATCAATCGCCGTCTCGCCAACTTGAAATTCTGAGAGCGCATCGAAATAGACTTTGTCGATTGTGCCGCCAGTTGTGAAAATATGGAGTTTAGACATCGTGCCCTACCGTCTCGCCCTGATGGCGGTGGAACTCTCGCTATTCATCGGCGCGGTCAAGTAGGTCCATGCGGGTGTTTGGTGGCCGGGTAGTGTTTTTGCAGCTGAACGCGGCAGGCGCTGGTTGCGGTACATGCGTGCAAAGTGGCTGGTCCGCGCGGCCAATGCAGAGCCCGGTCTGGAAATAGCAGCGATGGGGATGAGATCGAGGATCGCCTGCCAATCTTTCCAGAGGTGAAAATTCTCAAGACTATCTGCGCCCATGACCCATACAAGCTGCGCTTGCGGGCAGTGCGCACGGAGCAATTTAACAAGATCAATCGTGTAGTGGATATTAGATTTCTGCTCGATGTCGCTAACTTTCATAGCGCGGCTGTCGTCAGTCATAATCTGAACTGCCGACAGCCGTGCTTCAAAGGCACCGGGTGGTTGTTTCAGCGGATTACCCGGTGTTGGAAACCACCAGACCTCGTGTAGGTCTAAACGTTTTAGGGCTGTCTCTGCGACGTGCATATGTCCGCTATGAGGGGGATCGAAGCTGCCGCCGAACAGTCCAATCCGTTGGCGTGAGCTTGCTGGTGGTAGATGTGCGGCGGGGCGAAGATTGGGCATTATGGGCGCGTCTGTCCTGTGCCGCGTACCACATATTTGAAAATGGTGAGTTGTTCTGCGCCGACCGGGCCACGCGCATGGATGCGGCCTGTCGCAATACCGATCTCTGCGCCCATCCCGAACTCGCCGCCATCCGCGAATTGGGTTGAAGCATTGTGCATGACGATCCCCGCATCAACTTCTGAAAGGAACCGCTCTGCTTGGGCGCCATCTTCAGTGATGATGCATTCGGTATGGCCGGTGCCATACTCTGCGATATGCGCCAAGGCGCCTTCTATTCCGTTGACGATTTTCACAGAGATGATGGAGTCGAGATACTCAGTTCGCCAGTCTGATTCTGTAGCTAATTCTATCTCAGGCGCCAATTCCATTGCTTGCTTATCACCGCGCAATTTGCATCCAGCATCGATTAAGGCCGCGGCTATTGCGGGCAGAAGTGCAGCTGCGATCGTCTCGTCGATGAGTAACGTTTCTGCGGCGCCGCATATTCCGGTTCGGCGCATTTTTGCATTCACGACGATGTCGATGGCTTTTTGGGGCGTGGCTGCGGCATCAACATAAATGTGGCAAAGGCCTTCCAGATGGCCAATTACTGGCACACGCGCTTCATCTTGCACGCGTTTGACGAGGCTTTTCCCACCACGTGGTACGATGACATCAATTGAACCTTCAAGACCGCTTAACATTTCACCGACAGCGGCCCTGTCCTTAGTCTGAACCAGCTGCACTGCATCCTCAGGTAAGCCTGCTGATGCCAGCCCAGACCGTAGGGCTTTGGCAATCGCGATTGCTGAATGAAGACTTTCGCTGCCTGCGCGCAAAATGGCGGCATTTCCAGAACGAACGCAGAGCGCTGCGGCATCTGCTGTTACATTCGGGCGGGCTTCATAGATAATGCCAATCACGCCAAGCGGGGTACGAACCCGTGCGATGTCGAGGCCGCTAGGCACTGTCCATCGGGCAATCTCGCTGCCCACAGGGTCGTCCATGGCGGCGACTGCGCGCAATGCATTCGCCACGCCTTCGATCCGCTCAGGTGACAATGCAAGACGGTCCATCATGGCGGCGCTAAGCCCTTTGGCTTTGCCGCCCTTCAAGTCTTCTTGGTTCGCAATCAGGATAGCTGGTATCGCTTCGGATAAAGCGTGAGCCATAGCTTCTAAACTGCGGGTCCGCGCCTCGCTGCCGGCCTTCGCGAGCGCGGTGGAGGCTATACGGGCACGCCGACCCATATCAAGCATGATATCGTGAAGCTCAGTCGCAGGAGTGTGTAATGTATCGGCCATGCGATGCTATTGCCGCAAATATGCGCGGCGAGCAATTAGCGAAACGAATTAGCCGCGCCAAAACCTGCGCGTCATGAGAACGAACACGGCTGTGAATTCCAATCGGCCGAGCAACATTGCGGTGGCGCAAATCCATTTGGCGCGATCGGTAAGCGGCTCAAATGTGCCCGCTGGTCCAATAATCGGTCCAAGTCCGGGGCCGACATTCGACACACTCGTTGCCGCTCCAGAAATAGAGGTCAGTGGGTCAAGGCCTGTCAGACTTAGAAGGATGGCGGCGCCAATGAAGGTCGCCATATAGAGGAACACAAACACCATGACCGATTGCAACGTATCATTGTCGATAACTTTGCCGCCATAGTGAATGCGAACGACACGGTTGGGGCTAATCATCTGCTTGGCGTGCGCGAAGACGGCTTTGAAGCTAATCTCCAGACGAAACATCTTGATGCCGCAGGCTGCCGAGCCAGCGCATCCGCCCAGGAAGATTGTTACAAGGAATAGAAGCACAATCGGTTCGCCCCAACCGTCATAGGGCGCGGTTGCATATCCGGTTCCTGTCATGATGGAGACGACATTAAACAAGGTCTCAATGTAGCCGCCAATCGGGCTGACGATGACATAGTCTTGGTCCGCTGCGACACGCAAAAGGAATACGAGTGTCGTGATGCCGATGATCAGTCCGATGAAGAGGCGCGGCTGGGGGTCAGTTAGGAGCGGCTTCACGCGTCTGTGGATCATTGCCAGCGCCAATAGGCTAAACGGCAATCCGGCAACAATCATGAAGAAAATCGCCGCGACTACGGCAGGTGTGTCGTAAAAAGCCCCGAACGAAGCGTCATAGGTAGAATATCCACCCGCAGCGACTGTCGTCATGGCGTGGGCGACAGCGTCAAACGGAGAGAGGCCGCAAGCCATATAGGTGATTGCGCAAGCAGCTGAGATGAATAGATAAATCATCCCGATCTGAGCAGAAATCTCTTCTATGCGCGGCATGAACTTGCCCGACACATCCGAGCTTTCAAGCTGGAACAATTGCATGCCGCCAACCCGCAGCATTGGCAGGATGGCAATCGCGGTAACAATTATTCCGATGCCGCCAAACCATTGCAGAATTGCGCGCCATAGCAGCAGGCCACGAGGTTGGTCTTCGAGGCCCGTAATCACGGTTGATCCAGTCGTTGTAAGGCCTGAGATGCTTTCGAACATTGCATCGGTGAAGCTCATGCCTACGCCGATGAATGGGATTGCAGCGAGGGCTGGTAATACGACCCAGACAAGTACCGTTAGCAAGAAGGCTTCTCGCGCGCCGGTTCGTTCAGGACGACCACCTGACAATACGACTAGGCCTCCGCCAAACAGAAGCAGCACGGTCGCACTTGCGGCAAAGACCGGCCATTCTTGGCGATTGTCCGCCAAGTCCAGAAGCCAGCATGGTATCATTGCCGCGCCTAGAAGGGCGGTCATGATGCCTAGGGCAAGAATAACAACACGAAGCTGCATCGGGCGGGCACTTAGCAGCTAAATGCTGCGAAGGCGTGTATTTTTGTCTGTTTTGTCACATCACTTGAAAATTACTTGAAATAAATGACGAGAGTGTCAGTTTCTGTTCTGGTAGATTTTAGGGTGTCATTATGGATGCAAGCGCAATCAACGAGAAGACCGAAGCTAGAGCGCTGTCTCCGAAAGTCGCTTGGCCTACCTTGTTCTATATCGCCTTCATGTGGACGCTTCACGGGACCATGCTTTACCTCGCCCTATCGGGTGTTGGTGAGTATTGGATGTGGACGGTTCCGCTCGCCTATGTCGCGTTCAGCCATTACACTTATGTCCACGAAAGTATCCATCGCAATGTCCTTCCAAATGGAAGGATATTCGACTTAATTCAAACGGGTTTTGGTTGGGTCGGGTCCGTTGCTTTGTTCGGGAATTGGGCGATGCTCAGCCGAACGCATAAGGGTCATCACAGCCATCTGAACACAGAGCATGATCCAGACATATACGTGAAAAAGCCATTGTGGGCTCTGCTGCTCCGCAATTTAATGTCGGCGATTTTACAGCTCATTCCGCTGCCATTCTTGAAGCTTCTCGTCAAAGATCGCTCACCGAGTGTTGGTTATTTGAATGCAGATGTCTCCATGACGAAGTCTGAGAAGATTGCGCACTTCCTTGCCAATGCCGTCATGGTTGGGATCGTTTGGGGATTTGCCTTGTCTGGGTACGCTTGGGAGATTTTCCTACTCTATTATATCCCAGCGCAGGGCGGGTATAATTTCCTCGCCGTCGTTTTCCAATGGTTGCCCCACCATCCGTTCAAGGAAACGGACCGCTACAAGGCGTCACGTAATACAGGTTACTCTTGGCTCAACCTGCCGCTTCAATGGCAGAACTGGCATTTGATGCACCACCTTTGGCCGTCCGTTCCATTCTATAATTATCAACGTCTCTATAAGCGTCTCAAGCCTATCCTTGTTGAGAAGGGCTCTCGTATGGAAGAGGGTATTGTTCCAAAGGGTGGCCCGATTCCTCCGAAGACTGTTCCGGCTGAGTAGGTCGGGCCTAAAGAAACTGCAGGATTATGTGAAATTATTTTCCATGCCCAGTCTTGTGGTTAATCCATTGTAAATAAATCGTTTTTAAAAGGTTAACGGGAGGTGGTGACGTAATGTTCCGCTCTGTTCGCCTTGCGTTCATTGTTTGTTTTGATTTTTGCGCGTTGTGAAAATGCTGAATCGTTTCGATGCCCATTTAAATCCAAGCTGACCCATGTTATCCCAGATAAGAACAGGCTTGGACCACGTATGTCCAGCCGGGGCTTTGTGATGGGAGTGTGCCGTGTTTGTCTCGACGTTTGAGACATCGTTAGATTCAAAAGGACGGGTGTCTGTGCCTGCATCCTTTAGGCATGCCTTGGAAGGCGGTGTCCGCATTTTCCTATACCCTGCGCTTGATGGCGCGCCGTGCCTCGAGGGCGGCGGCGATGCCCTAATGATGCAAAATGCCAAGACGCTTTCGCGGATGAGCCCGACAAGCAAAGCTCGCAAAGTATTCCTGAACCGAACGGTTTCAAAAGCGGTTGAGTTGAAGCTTGACGATACCGGCCGGATAAAGATTCCAGAAAAGCATCTCGGCATGGCCGGCGTTGCAAAAGAGCTTGTATTTGTTGGCGCTATGGACCGGTTCTATATTTGGGAGCCGGAACGGTACGCCGTGTTTGACGCTGAGATGGAAGAGCAGTTGGGCGATGTCCAAGATGCATTCGAGGGATCGTTTAATGCGGCTCTGGCGTCTGGCGGTATTCGCGGGATTGTTGGCGGGGAGGGTGAATAATGGGCCATTTCCCAGTCATGCTTCCCGAAGTCCTTGCTGCGCTGCAGCCCGCTGATGGTGAGATCCATGTCGATGGAACTTTTGGCGGCGGCGGATATGCACTGCGCGTGCTTGAGGCGGCAGATTGCCAGCTCTACGGGATAGATCGCGACTTGGACGCAATTACCCGCGCTGAGAAACTTGCTGAGGCGCAGCCTCGCCTAATCCCTCTACTGGGGCGGTTCGGTGATCTTGATGCGCTATTGCTCAATGCGGGCGTCGAGCATGTCCACGGCGTGATGCTGGATATTGGTGTTTCGTCTTTTCAGATTGATCAGGCGGGGCGTGGGTTCTCTTTTATGCGTGACGGTCCGCTTGATATGCGGATGGGTCAAACAGGACCAAGCGCCGCAGATATTGTTAACCATATGCCTGAGGTGGAGCTTGTGTCGGTGATCCGCCAACTGGGTGAAGAGCGCCAAGCGCGCCGGATCGCGAGAGTGTTGTGTGAGCGCCGGATAGAGAAGCCTTTTGAGGCGACCTTGGATCTAGCTGAAACAGTTGAGCACGCTGTCGGCGGGCGGCGCGGGAAGAAAACGCACCCTGCAACGCTAACATTCCAGGCGATCAGAATGTACGTGAACGATGAGCTGGGTGAGCTGGCGCGTGGCCTAGCTGCGGCTGAGCGTATGTTGCTTCCCGGTGGACGTTTGGTTGTGGTAACATTTCACTCGCTCGAGGATCGGCTCGTAAAGCGGTTCTTTAGAGAGCGGTCAGGCGGCATGGGTGGCGGTTCTCGCTATATGCCCGAACGCGCGCAAGGCCCGGATGCGACATTTGACTTGATCTCTCGCAAGGCGATTGAGCCGAGTGAAGATGAAATCTCGACCAATCCGCGATCGCGATCTGCGCGTTTGCGAGCCGGCGTTCGTACAGATGCGCCGTCGTGGACGACCCCCGTTGAAACCGGAACGAATGTGCCGCCCCTGAATGAATTAGAGATGGTCTCATGAGTCGCCGCGCCTTCTTCTTTGGATTGGCGGTGGTCGCTGTCCTAATTTTTAGTCTGTACCGCGCGAAGTATGGCGCCCGTGAGACTGTTGAACAGATTTCTGAGATTGAAACTCAAATTGCCGAAGCCGAGATTGCTCAGGCGGCTCTTCTGACTGAGTTTAGTCACCGTTCTCGTCAAGAATGGATTGAAGAGTATGCCCGCAACCAGCTTGGGATGACCCCGGCCAAGGCGGAACAATATGTGCGTACAGTCGACCTGGATGGTCGTGTGGGTCCCCCGATTGAATTGCCTGACCGCAGCCAAACCGTTGATCGTGAGGTTCCGGATGCGAACTGAACAAGGATCGGAAACGACAATGCGCGGCGGCGGTATGCGTTCTCGATTGGTTTCGATGAGTTTACTTGCCGTTTTTGGCGTGATCGCGCTCAAGGGTGCCGCGGTATCGCTGAGCGGCACGTCCGATGCGACGGGCGTGTCATCTGTATTTGAAGAGCCGGTGCGCCGCGCTGACATTCTGGATCGAAATGGTGCGTTGCTGGCAACGTCTGTCTCAGTCTATTCTGTTTTTGCTGATCCACGCGCCATCGGCGATGATGATACCGTTGCGCGTGAGCTAGCGACAGTATTGCCTGATCTGAACGTCGAGACGATCACGGGCCGTCTAGCGAAGAAGCAACAGCAATTCGTGTGGATTGAGCGCGGCATTACGCCAAGGCAGAAGCAAGCTGTATTCGAGCTGGGGCTTGAGGGTATTGGCTTTCGTGAGGAGTCTCGCAGGGCTTATCCACGTGGCACACTCGCGGGCCACGTTCTTGGTTATGCAGGCTCCGACGGCAATGGATTGGGCGGCATTGAATATGCCATGGACGATCGGCTTGCAAAGGGCGGCGATCCACTCGTCTTGACCATCGATGCAAACGTTCAGTTTAGCCTTGAGGCGGAGTTGTCCGCAGCGGTCGGCGAGTATGAGGCTGAATCGGGCGCAGGCATCGTTATGGCAGCGCGTTCTGGTGAGGTTTTGGGAATGGCGAGTTGGCCACCACTTGATCCGCACCGTGCAACACAGCTTGATCGCGAGGACCCGGCTTTGCTCGATCGAGCTAGCGGCGCGGTTTACGAACTAGGATCAATTTTCAAACCACTCACTGTAGCGGCAGCATTGGACGCGGGAGCGATCCGTCCAAGTGATCGGTTTGACGTGCGCGAGCCTTTGGTCATTCGTGGACGCAAGATCAGTGATGATCACCCGATCAATGGCCGCGTTACGCCTATGAAGATAATTTCTGAAAGTTCCAATATCGGAACGATCAAGATTGCTTGGCAGCTTGGCTCTCGCCGCCAACAGGAGTTTTTCTCTTCACTAGGTTTGTTTTCAAGGTCGCCAATTGAGTTGGCGGGAAGCGCCGCGCCGCTGCTGCCTGAGCGTTTTGACGAGCTATCAAGCGCGACCACGAGTTATGGCCATGGTATCGCTGTCTCTCCAATGGCGTTCGTGTCTGCTTATGCTTCGCTAGCGAATAATGGCGAGACGGTTTCACCAACTTTGCTGATGGCACCCACAAACAAACGCGCACCAAAGCGTGTCATGGCGGCGCCAACGGCGGGACTGGTGACGCAAATGCTACGCGAAGCCGTTATTGATGGGACAGGAGGCCGGGCCGAGGTTGGCGGCTACCGTGTTGCGGGAAAGACCGGGACAGCAGAAAAGCCAATCCCCGGAGGGTATTCCGCAACAGATAATATCTGCAGCTTTGCCGCAATCTTCCCTGCTGATAGCCCTGAATATGTCGTATTAATCGTGCTGGATTCACCCAAGGCCGGAGATGACCGCGGACGAACCGCGGCTTGGAATGCTGCACCAACGGCTGGCCGGGTAATTGAGCGGATTGCGCCTATTTTGGGTGTGGAGCCACGGTTTGATGACCCAGTTAAGCCAGGTGGCCGTGTTCGCTCCGTCTCTGACAGAAGAGGCACGACATTATGATCCTGAAAGACTTGTTTCCAAACTATACGGGTGAAGGCGCTGACACGGTTATCTCAGGTTTGACCGCTGATAGTCGTCAGATACAGCCCGGCTTTGTCTTCGCTGCGCTGCATGGCGTGGTTGCCGACGGGCGCAAATACATTCCTCAAGCGATTGAGGCTGGTGCGGTTGCTATTGTTGGTGAAGACTTGCCCGCAATGGAGGGCGCATTCGCGATCCACGTTGTGAACGCGCGTTTGGCTTTGGCTGAGGCGGCGGCAAGATTTTATCCACGGCAACCAGAAAGCGTTGTTGCGATCACCGGTACGAATGGGAAAAGTTCCACAGTCGATTTCTTGCGCCAGATATGGGTGCATGCTGGTGAAAAAGCCGCAAGCATGGGTACGCTTGGTGCGATTGGTCCAAGTGGCAGCATTGATCTTGGGCACACGACACCTGACCCTGTTGCGATCCATGCCACGTTGCAGCAGTTGGCTGATGAGGGTGTGGCAAAGGCCGCAATGGAGGCGTCATCGCATGGGTTGGCGCAGTATCGTCTAGATGCGGTGGGACTATATGCGGTGGCATTTACGAATTTAACTCAAGACCATCTCGATTACCATGAGACGATGGATGAGTATCGCGCAGCGAAAACGCGTCTATTTTCAGAGCTAGCCCCTGCTGGAATACCTGCAATTGTGAATGCCGATAGCGACCAACGTGAAGCATTCGAGGCCGCAGCAAAGAGTGCTGGTTTGAATTTGGTTTCAGTTGGTTGGCGCGGGCACGATTTGAAAATCGAAGAGTTAATGCCAAAGGCGACGGGTCAACGGCTTTTCATTAGCTGGCGCGGCGAAAAAGCTGCGATTGATCTGCCTTTGATTGGGGAGTTTCAGGCTCTAAACGCGCTTACTGCGGCCGGACTTGCGCTTGCGACGGGAACTGATTTGCAGACTGTCGCAACGGGTATGGCGGCGCTTCAGCCAGTGAAGGGGCGTCTGGAATATGTCGGCGAGACAGCCGACGGTGCAGGCGTATTTGTTGACTATGCGCATACGCCAGCCGGACTTGATGTTTTAATTCGTGCTGCGCGCCCTCATACGGCAGGACGCCTGATTGTAATCTTTGGGTGCGGCGGTGATCGCGACAAAGGCAAGCGGCCATTAATGGGCGCTGTTGCTGCAAAGCATGCGGATGTTGTGATCGTGACCGACGATAACCCACGCAGCGAAATGCCCGCAGCGATCAGATCAGACATTATGGCAGCTGTTCCAAATGGAATTGAAATTGGCGATCGCGGTGAAGCGATACGCCAGACGATTGCGGGTCTGAAAAAAGGCGACACCCTGCTGATCGCAGGAAAGGGCCATGAGACGGGTCAAATTATTGGTGACAAGATTGTGCCATTTAGCGACCAAGACGCGGCGCTTGCCGCATTGAGGGAGGGCGGCAATGGCTGAACCTCTTTGGACGTCAACTGAAATTGCGGCTGCGACTGGCGGCGAAGCGAGCGCGGATTTTGATGTAACCGGCCTATCGATCGATACGCGCAGTTTGCAGGCTGGCGACCTATTTGTTGCGCTAAAAGATATACGCGATGGGCATGAGTTTACTCAGAGCGCCTTTGAGGCGGGGGCGTCAGGCGCGCTTGTTAGCCGCGAGATTGATGGCGGCGAAACTGTTCTAGTTGAGAATGTGCTTCCTGCTTTAGAGGCGCTTGGTTTAGCCGCGCGCGACCGGGCAACTGAATGCTACCGTGTGGCGGTCACAGGTTCTGTTGGGAAAACCAGTGTTAAAGAAATGCTCGCTCGTATTTTCGGCGCAATGGGCCCCGCCCACTGGAATGTGAAGAGCTTTAATAATCACTGGGGCGTGCCGCTAACGCTTGCGCGGATGCCGCGCGATACAGAGCGCGCGGCATTTGAAATTGGCATGAATACGCCTGGCGAGATCGCGCCGCGAAGTCATATGGTCAGACCTCACTGCGCGCTTATTACAAAGATTGCGCCTGCCCACCTTGAGGGGCTTGGGTCTGTTGAGGGTGTCGCACGTGAGAAAGCCGATATTTTCGCTGGCCTGCTGCCGGGTGGCTTTGCAATCGTACCATTCGATGACGACTTTGCGGGCCTGCTGACCGAGCGTGCAAAGAGTTTGCAGCCTGATTGCAGAATCCTGACATTCGGCATGGCGCGCGGACCGGACGCGGCGGTTTTGGATGTTTTTAGTAATGGCTCAGACACCACGGCCGTTATTGCAATCCATGGCCGCGAAGTATCCGTCTCTCTGAACGCAGTTGGTGAGCATTGGGCGTTGAATGCGGCCGCAGCATTGCTGGCAGCATGTCCAGACAGCGCAGATAATGTGGGAATTGCTGCGAATGCTTTGGATGGCTACAGCCCTCCGCCGGGGCGTGGGACTTCTGAGGTGCTGACATTGCCGGATGGCGGTTCAATCACGTTGATCGATGATGCCTACAATGCCAATCCAGAAAGCATGCGAGCCGCACTGGTGGGTTTTGCTGCACGCCCTTGCGTTGGAAAACGCATCGTTGCGCTGGGTGAGATGCTTGAGGTCGGTGGCACGAGCGAGGCTGAGCATGTTGCGCTTGCTGCACCAGTTGTGGCGAGTGGTGCATCCCACGTGTTCATGGCTGGTGAGGCCATGACAGCACTTTTGCAAGCCTTGGGAGAACGAACAGAGTCCATTTGGTCAGTCAAGGCTGAAGGCTTCGAATCTGAGCTGAAAAACACATTAAAAGACGGCGACCTGCTCTTGTTAAAAGGGTCGAATGCCTCCGGAATGGGGCGGCTGGCAGATCGTCTGCGCCAATGGAGCGCTTCGACAGATCAGCAGGTGATGAACCGCGGTGCAACAAGCGCTGCAGGGGGTAGTGATGCTGTATGAATGGCTGGCCGCTGATGACGGCGTATTTCGACTCTTAAACTTCCTGACCTTTCGGACAGGCCTCGCGCTTGTGACGGCGTTCTTGTTCACGGTTATCTTTGGTGGCTGGTTGATCGACACGCTGCGTGCAAAGCAAGGCAAAGGTCAGCCGATTAGAGACCTGTCGCTAGAGGCGCAAATGTCTAAGCAGGGGACGCCTACAATGGGCGGCTTCCTGATCTGGGTTGGCCTGTTGCTCGGTACATTACTGTTTGCAGATTTGAAGAACCCATACATTTGGGTCGTTCTGTTTGTCGCTATGGCTTATGCCTTCCTCGGATTTTTGGATGATTATGCGAAGGTTACCAAGCAGAGTACGGACGGCGTATCGGCGCGCGTTCGCTTACTGACTGAATTTCTCGTTGCAGCCATTGCTGGCGCTTTCATTATGGGTCTTCACGGCGCACACACGCCAATGGGGCATGCCGACTGGGGCTTTCTGAACCCGCTCGCAGAATGGATTGCGACGGTTGCGCCTGAAACGTCAGTGGAACGAAACGAGGCGGCCTTTTCTGGCGGTGTGGCGATCCCGTTCGTGAATGACTATTTCTTGCCATTAGGCGGCTTGTTTATTGTCTTTGCGTCTTTCGTAATTGTTGGTTCGGCCAATGCTGTGAACTTTACTGATGGTCTGGACGGTCTTGCGATTGTTCCGATGATGTTTGCCGCGGCGTCTTATGCCCTGATTGCATACCTCACAGGTAACTTCATTTTTGCAGGCTATCTCGGCATTCAGTTCGCGCCGGGCACCGGTGAACTCGCCGTTCTGTTGGGGGCAATGATAGGCGCCGGGATGGGCTTCCTTTGGTACAATGCCTACCCAGCCAAAGTCTTTATGGGTGATACAGGATCGCTTGGCCTTGGTGGGATGATTGGTGTCGTGGCGGTTGCGGTAAAGCATGAGTTCGCGCTTGCGGTTATTGGCGGCCTGTTCGTCATGGAAGCGGCCTCGGTAATTCTGCAGGTTGGCTATTTTAAGATCACACGAAAGCTGACAGGTGAGGGCAAGCGCATCTTCTTGATGGCGCCGTTGCATCACCATTTCCAAAAGAAAAACTGGCCAGAAACGCGCGTTGTCGCACGGTTCTGGATTCTATCTGTTCTGTTCGCCCTTGCGGGCCTTGCAACGCTGAAACTGAGGTAACCGCCGCTCTATGATCCCAATCACCGAATATGCAGGGCGCGATGTCGCCGTCTATGGCTTGGGCCGCACCGGATTGTCCGCTGCGAAAGCCTTGGCTGCGGGCGGTGCGCGCGTGCATGCGTGGGATGATGGGGAAGGAGCGCGCGCCAAAGCTGAAGCCGAGGGCGTGAATGTAAGCGATATCAATAAGCGGGATTGGCAAAAGTTCGCTGCGCTCGTGCTTAGCCCGGGTATTCCTTACAAATTTCCGCAACCGCACCGTTTGGTACGGATGGCAGAGATGATGAACGTCCCTGTCGTTGGGGACATGGAGCTATTTGCCCGCGCGGTGCAGGCCCTGCCTGAAAAGGGCCGACCAAGCATTGTTGGTATTACGGGCACGAACGGTAAGTCCACGACGACGGCGCTCATCGGGCATATCCTGAAAGAGGCTGGCCGCGACGTTCGCGTCGGCGGAAATATCGGGACAGGGGTCCTTGATATGGCGTCTTTGAATGCAAACGCGATTTATGTCCTCGAGCTGTCATCTTATCAACTCGATCTTTGCCACAGCTTGCATTGCGATGTTGCCGTATTCCTAAATCTATCGCCAGACCACTTAGACCGTCACGGTGGCATGAATGGCTATGTCGAGGCAAAGAAGCGCATTTTTGCAAACCAATCGCCCCGCGATATTTCAGTCATTGGTATTGATGATCCTCATACCCAAGCCATCGCGATGGGACGCCAACGTCCGGGGCAGGGCCGTGTCGTGCAAATCAGTTCCGAGTTTGGTCTTGCGCGGGGTGTCAGCGCCGTCGATGGTCATCTTTATGATAGTACAGCCGGCCAAGCGATCCGTGTTGGAGACCTTGCGGATGCGGCGTCACTGCCGGGCCGCCATAATTACCAAAACGCCGCTGCAGCTTATGCCGCTTGTAAAGCGCTCGGTGTTGCGCCCGGCCGTATCATGGCAGGAATCAATAGCTTTCCGGGGCTTGCCCATCGTATGGAAACAGTTGGTGAAGTCGACGGGGTTCGCTTTGTAAATGATAGTAAGGCAACCAATGCCCAAGCTGCTGAGCAGGCGCTAAAGACTTGGCCATCTGTCCACTGGATCGCTGGCGGCGTCCCGAAGGCCGAAGGGATTGCGCCTTTGGAGCCGTGGTTTGATCGTGTTGCAGGCGCCTATCTGATCGGCGAAAGCAAAGCTGTTTTTGCCAAAACCTTGAAAGACAAAGTTCCGACGACGAAATGTGGAACGCTTGAAGCCGCAACGCAGGCTGCGTTTGATGCTGCGCGCGCATCTGGTCAACCAAACCCAATCGTGTTGCTGTCCCCGGCGTGCGCTAGCTTTGACCAGTTTAAAGATTTTGAAGCCCGCGGTGATGCTTTCCGAGAGATTATAGAGCGTTTAGCCGATAAGGTTGAGCCTGCCAAAGCGGCGGCAGTTTAGGTCGTTTATGGTTGAGGTCGCCCTCCGCCCAAGCTCTTCAAAGGGTTGGTTGCTAGAGTGGCAACGCGGCATAGATTGGCCAATTTTTATCGCTGCAACAATCTTGCTTGGCGTTGGCCTTATGCTGTCTCTCGCTGCTGGGCCGCCTGCAGCTGCGCGCTTAGGCTATGAAGACGCATTCTATTTCGTGAAGCGCCACGCCGTGTTTGCGGGTGCAGCCTTTATAGTCCTTTTTGTCGTTTCATTCTTGGATCGTGTGTGGGCGCGCCGACTGGCTGCGCTCGTTTTTGTTGGTTCCTTGGCCTTGCTCGCATTCATTCTTGTCGCTGGATATGAAGCTAAAGGCGCGCAACGTTGGATTAGGTTTGCGGGTTTTTCTTTGCAGCCATCTGAATTTGTAAAACCGGCACTGATCGTCCTCACTGGGTGGTTGCTGGCTCAGCGAGCATTGTATCCGAAGGGCCCTTGGGCGGCGATAACGCTTGTCTTCTTCATCGTCACGTTAGGGTTTTTATTATTGCAACCAGATGTTGGTCAGTCGGCGCTTCTAGCAGCAGCATTCGTTGTGACCTTCTTCGTTTCTGGATTGCCATGGCGCTGGGCCGCTGTGTTCGCGGGCGGCGGCGTTGCTTTGTCTAGTTTGCTCTATATCGCGTTGCCGCACGTTCGATTTCGAGTGAACAGTTTTATCAATCCAACCGACTATGACACCTATCAGATAGATAAAGCCAGCGAAGCCATTGCGCGTGGTGGTCTGTTTGGAGTTGGTCCGGGCGAAGGTAAAATAAAAACCGCGCTTCCTGATGCACATACCGATTTCATCTATGCCGTTATGGGGGAGGAGTTCGGTTATATCGCAGCGGTGATCGTCATCTTCATTTTTGGGTTTATCGTCTGGAAGGGGTTACGCGCAGCGGCTCGACTACATGATCCATATCCACGCGCAGCAGCTTCTGGCCTATTTGCACTTTTTGGTCTTCAAGCTGCCATAAACATTGCAGTAAATGTCAGTCTGATCCCACCAAAAGGTATGACCCTACCGTTCATATCCTCAGGTGGGTCGTCGATGATGGGTACGGCGTTAACGCTTGGTCTTGCGCTTGCCCTCATCCGGCGTGGTAGCACGAGCTGGAAGGGCTGACAGTATGAGCGACAAACCTCTAGTGGTGATCGGCGCGGGCGGTACAGGCGGACATATGTTTCCGGCCGCTGCCTTCGCAGAAGAAATGCGGACGCGGGGCTGGGATGTCGGCCTGATCAGCGACGATCGCGGTATGCGCTACGCTGAACACTTTCCGGCTGACTGGAAATTTGAAGTCAAGGCGTCCAGCCCGAACATACGCAAACCGCTGGCTCTACCAGGTGTTTTCTTCAAAATTCGCAATGGTGTGAACCAAGCGAGCAAGAAATTTAACGAACGACGTCCCGCACTGGTCGCGGGCTTTGGCGGATACCCTGCGTATCCTGCATTAAGTGCGGCGCAGGCCAAACGCATACCAATCATTATTCATGAGCAGAACGCAGTGTTAGGCCGTGTAAATCGTGCTTTTGCGAAGAGGGCTGCAGTCGTCGCGTCGGGGTTTGAGCGTTTAGACAGACTACCACCAAGCGCAAACCATGCTCCTATCGGTAACCCAGTACGTGCGCCCATCGCGGCTAAACGAGAAGTGCCTTATCCTGCAACAGATGGCGATCTGACAGTGTTTATTACCGGAGGCTCTCAAGGGGCACGCATCCTTGGCGAAGCAATCCCACTCGCGATTGCCAACCATATTCCAGCTCCGCTCCGTGCACGTCTGAAAGTTGTGCAACAAGTGCGCGAAGAACAGTTGGAAGAGGTACGATCAATCTATGATAAAGTGCAGGTTCGCGCCGAATTACAGAGCTTCTTTAGCGACATGCCGGAACGATTGGCGGCGGCGCATATCGTCATCGCGCGATCTGGCGCGGGTACCGTTAGCGAGATTGCCGCGATTGGACGGCCGTCGATTCTTATCCCCCTGAAAATTGCTATGGATGATCACCAAACCGCAAATGCAGAGAGCCTCGTTGAGGCTGGTGCTGCGGACATGTTGATGGAGGATAACCTCTATCCTGTGCTGATCGGTGAATTGCTGGCCGCGCGTTTATCCGATGGCAATGAGCTTGCGGTTCGTGCTGCGTCAGCAAAAGCACAAGGCAATATCCGCGCCGCTCAGGATTTAGCTGATCTGGCCGAACAGGCTGCTGCGCGTTAAGCGTGTGAAAACTGTAAGAGAAATAATATGAAACCTTCTCCCACCCCGTTTCCGCTTGGCCCGGCTCATCTCGTTGGGATTGGCGGTATTGGTATGTCTGGCATTGCCGAGATCATGATGAACCTTGGGTATGAGGTTCAAGGCAGCGATATGCGCGAAAGTGACAATGTTCTTCGCTTGCGGGAAAAAGGCGCGGTCGTGCATGTCGGTCATACGGCTGAGAATGTTGTTGGTACGAGCGCTGTGATTATCTCAAGCGCGATCAAAGATGATAATGTTGAGGTTCAGGCCGCCCGCGCCGCGGGCATTCCGGTTGTGCGCCGCGCAGATATGCTGGCAGAGATTATCCGATTGAAATGGACCGTTGCGGTGGCAGGAACCCATGGCAAGACGACAACGACGACGATGGTTGCAGCGCTGCTTGACGGCGCTGGGATTGATCCAACTGTTATCAATGGCGGTATTATCAATGCCTATGGTAGCAACGCTAAGGCAGGTAGCGGCGATTGGATTGTACTAGAAGCCGACGAGTCCGACGGTACTTTCACGAAAATCCGTCCGACCGTTGCCATCGTCACCAATATGGATCCCGAGCATATGGAGCATTATGGAAGCATGGACGCTTTGCGTGCTGCTTTCGATACTTATGTCGGGAATATTCCGTTCTACGGCTTCGGCGTTCTGTGTACGGATCATCCAGAGGTGGCCGCGATGGTCGCGCGGGTCTCTGATCGCCGGATCGTGACCTATGGTTATAATCGTCAAGCTGACGTGCGCGCCGTAAACCTGCAGCCGGGCGCTGAAGGTGTCACGTTTGATGTGATGATCCGGGCAAGATTGAATGCAGGTGAGCGTGTGATTGAAAGCGTCTACTTGCCTATGGCGGGTGAGCATAATGTTTCCAATGCTCTAGCGGCGATTACAGTTGCGGTAGAGCTGGGCGCGACCAATGACCAGTTGCGCGATAGTTTGAAAGCTTTTGGCGGGGTGAAGCGCCGGTTTACACCTGTTGGGACATGGAATGGTGTTCGGTTTATCGACGATTATGCACACCATCCGGTTGAGATCGAAGCCTGCCTGAAAGCAGCGCGTGACATTCAGGGCCAGGGCCGCGTCATCGCGATCAGCCAGCCGCATCGGTATTCACGCCTGAACGACCTCTTTGAGGATTTCGCCCAATGCTATCGTGAGGCTGATATTGCTGTGATTACGCCTGTCTATGCAGCAGGTGAGGCTCCACTCGACGGGGTCAATCATGAGACGCTCGTCGCGAGTATGAAGGGCCACGGCCATAAAGGTGCGCGGACGATGGAAGACTTAGACAGATTGCCAGAGTTGATCCGTGAGATTGTGCGGCCGGGTGATATGGTCGTCTGCATGGGGGCGGGGAGTATTTCGCTTCACGCCAATGAGTTGGTGGAGAACCTTGGTTAAGTAATTATTGTTGCGGCGCTTGCTGCTTCGATAGCGGTTGCTGCCGCAATGGCTTTTTCTGTCGTGTGGATGACTTCCTCGGCTGCGGAAGCGCCCAGCATTTCTCCATTACCAATGGACTTTATCCGTGCGGCGTGACGTCTTAACAAACCCGAATTGAAGTTATGTTTAAGAACATCGGCAGATATGGCGAGTGAAATGAGTACACTCATTCTTTCATCAACTTCCAGAGAGTCATCAAACATTGCGCGCGCTATCTCTCCGATTATCTTCTGCTCTAAGGCTGGGGATGCTTCTGGCCATACTGTTCGTTGAAAGATACCAAAAATACGGGTCTTTTCTTGCGAGAGCGCGCCCAGATGGCAAAGCTCATCAGCGACATTTGCGATAAGGCCTTTCATATTTGCAAGCCGATTAATCCATGCGCTTAAAGGTTTGGTTTGGGGGCTTGATCCAATCTCGACATCACACAAAGTCAAGAAGGTGCCGAGCTTCTTATTGTGGCGTAATGGAATAACCCGTGCGGGTTCATCAGATGAAAGCTCTATAACTTCTGCGAGTAGCAGTTCTGCAAGTGCGGCCCCGGCAATGGCAGGCTGATAATAACCGGCCTCTGCCTTACCGCTTTGATCGTGCAGGCATAGTAATAGTAGGGCCTGTGGTAGGGTGGGCTCGCTTAGCATCATATATTTCCTTCAATTGCAGGCCGCAAGCGGTTGCGGCACACGTTGTCATGCTTAATTCTAAGAATGGTCTCTTTTCCACCGTACCAACAAGCGCTAGGTCGGGTTATGGACTTTGATTTTGAGACATTGCCCAAATTTAGGGGCAAACTGCTGCTGAATGCACCGCTTGCGCCCTATACATGGTTCCGGGTTGGCGGTTTGGCGGATGCGCTCTTTCTGCCCGCGGATGAGGATGATCTTGCCGATTTTCTAAAAGCATTGCCGGCTGACATCCCCGTTACGGTCCTTGGCGTTGGTTCCAATACGATTGTTCGTGATGGCGGTATTGAAGGCGTCGTGATCCGCTTAATGGGCGGATATTGGGGAAAGGTAGAGGCGCAGAATTCGTTGACGGTATTCGCCCGTGCTGGAGCGTTGGACCTATCGGTTGCGCGTTACGCGGCTAGAGAAGGTATATCTGGACTGGGGTTTTTGTCGGGAATTCCCGGCTCAGTTGGCGGAGCGGTTCGAACGAATGCGGGCTGTTATGGCCGTGAACTAAAAGACGTCTTGAACCAGATTGAAGGTGTTGCCCGCTCAGGCGAACGGATCGTTTTTCAAGGTGAGTTGGTTGACTATGGCTTTGCGCAAGTTGGATTTAGCTACCGCCATACCGATTTTCCCGATGATATTATCGTCACTGGTCTGCTGCTCAGCGGCGATGATACGGCTGACCCGGAAATCTTGAAGGCCGAAATCGAGGCCCATCAAACCAAGCGGGCAGAAACTCAACCGATTAAAGATAAAACGGGCGGATCAACCTTTGCAAACCCTGATCCGCCGGGAACACCTAGCCAGCGCTCTAGCTGGAAGCTGATCGACGCTGCCGGATGCCGCGGTCTTCGTGTCGGCGGGGCGCAGGTGAGTGAGAAGCACTGTAACTTCCTGATCAATACAGGCGATGCGACCGCCGCCGATATTGAAGCGTTGGGTGAGCTTGTCCGCGCCCGAGTGCTAGAGCACTCAGGCGTTGACCTTCGTTGGGAAATTCGCCGGATTGGGCGTATCCAAAAATCCTAGAATGAGCCCTTCAAGCGCAGGGTTAGGATGTTTCCGAAATTACGTGAACGGCTCTCGATACGCTCAATCGTGCCGTTGCGATCCGGGCTGTAGCGGATCCGCTGGAAATTATCGTCGCTGTCCAGAAGGTTGGCGAGGAAAACGGTGCCAGTCATGCCCCATAGATCTTTGTGCTCTATAAAACCGGCTGAGAAGCCTTGAGGTTGTTCAAAATGAGTTCGAATGCCTCGACGGTAAAATGGCGCGTCGACATGCTGTTGATAGAAGACGCCCCAAGCCCAATCGGTGTTCTCGATGTCATGTCTGAAGTCGATGTTAAATTCATAGATGTGATCATTATTAATCCGGCGCGTTTCGCCTGTAATTGGATCGTCAACTTCGGAGTCTTGGATGTCGCCGCTATACTCGATTTGAGCGCCCTTCCAGCCAAAATTGTCTAGTTTGAGTGTGCCTTCAATCGAAGCACCGATACGGCTGGCACTATCTAAGTTACCTGGACCTTCGCCTGTTCCAATTGGAACCTGACCGCCAATATCTTCTATGGATTCGCCAAACACTGTTGCCGTAACCGCGCCCCACGTACCGAAGTCTTGCTCTGCTTCAACTTCCAAGCGCCAACTTTGTTCGGGAACAATGTCGACGTTTCCGGTTTGGTTGTCGCCCTGATTCAAATCGACGTTCGAGACGAAATCGAAGAAGTTTAGCTGTCCAATCCGGCGCTCAAGCTTGGTGTTAATCGTTAGATCGTCATTTGCTTTCCATGCAAGTGAGGCTGACCCCTTGGGACGCGTATAGGTGCGTGTTTGCCCATTCACGCCATCTGACATGATTTCTGATTGTTCCGCACCAAGAGAAACTTGCAAACGCAGGTCTTTGTTAAGTTGCCGTCCATGAGTGACAAACGCTTCAATGCGTTGTTCTTCGACCTCGATCGTGGGATCGCCAATATCTATTGGTGTCAGCGTTCCAAATACGGAGCCTTCGAAGAGTTCTGCTTCGCTCTCTAGCGTATTCAACGCACCTTCCAGCGATACTTGCCAGTCGGAATTGTCTGCATTGCTCCAGCTGTACTCGCCGCGAAGGATGCTTTCGCTTTCATCGAAGGTGCGATCAAAAATGTCATCGCTGATATTTGAACCATCTAAGTCTGCACCGTAGAACTTGGCGCGGGTAGGGCTATGCTCGTTGCGTTGTAGGCCGATGAACTTGAGGCGACCCGGCCCAACAGAAAACTCATAGTCACCGCTGATCTCGCTGTTCCACTCATTCTCTTTAAACTGGAAAACCGTTTGACGAGAAAGTGTGCCGTCTGGTTGAAATACAGAGCTTGTTTCGCGTTCGTCTGGCTCACGTAGATTGTATTCGGCGCTTAGGTTGGCGATATGCCCGTTTGCAGGTTTCCAATTCAAGCTACCGTTTAGACCGACAAAGTCACCGAGGAATGTGAAAGATTCTTCGCGATATTCGAGCAGATTGCCTGCCCCGTCGGTGATGTTTTCGCGGCCAGTTGCCGTGCCACGCCCAGGTTCCGCTTCAAGACCGAGTGTCCAGCCCAAGGTGCCGTTCTGACCATTTACAGAAAGCTCAAACCACTCGAACGCTGGGGGTAAGTTCTCACGAAAGCGCTGCCGGTATGTCCACGTTCCGGAAATGCCATCGGCCTTGGCAGTCACGTTTGCGACTTGACCGCTTAGCCCTGGAATATCGAGGCTTGCGCCATCAACAATTTCGATTTTTTCAACATTCGTTGCCGGAATACGTGACAAAGCATCTTGGGCGCTTGTTGATTTTGAAGAGATGCGCTGGCCATTTATTAAAACATTCTGTGAGGCTTGACCAAAGCCGCGTGCGCCATCATCGCCGCTAACGCTGAACCCGGGAATTTGACTGACCATATCTAAAGCAGTTCTAGGGGCGTATTGCTCGAAATCAGCTGGAACAAAGCTCTGAGCGTTGCTGCTGGTATCCTCGCCGGGTGTTGATGTGGTTTGTGCGTGCACAAGAAGGGGAAGGCTTGCCACAAGCCCGACGAGGAAAGGTATTCTCATATTATATTGGCTCCACTAGGAACGATCCTGATGAAGTCTCCGTTACATGTGTAACGGATGACTGCAACTCTTCCCGTCGAAGATTAGGCACTTGTAATGTTAGATGTTTTGCGCACGCCCCGAAGCGGCCCTCTTAACGCCACATCAACCATGATGCTGCGACACTCAATTAGATATCTCAGAAGGGGATTCGGAATATGAAACGCGTTGCAGTCGTATATGGTGGCTGGTCGTCTGAACGACCTGTCTCTCTTGTTTCCGGTCAGGAGATGGCAAAAGCTGCTCGCGCGGCTGGCTATGATGTCGTTGATATTGATGTGACTCGCGATCTGGCAAACCAACTTAAGGAGGTTGAACCAGATGTCGTCCTAAACGGCCTGCACGGACCTTGGGGCGAGGATGGCTGCGTGCAGGGTGTGTTTGAAGTTTTGGGTATTCCCTATTCGCATTCCGGTGTGCTCGCATCGTCCCTCGCAATGGATAAGATTAAATCAAAAGCTGTTTTTGCCGGCGTAGGCTTGGATGTCGCGAAAGATGTCGCTGTTACGCGTGAAGAAGTCGCTGGCGCTCACCCGCTGAAGCCGCCTTATGTTGTGAAGCCGGTGAATGAAGGTTCTAGCTTTGGCGTTTTGTTCGTGCGTGAAGGTGCAAATGGTCCAGCGACAGAGGTGCTGGGACCCAACTGGCAGTACGGCGATAATCTTATGGCTGAAGAGTATATTTCTGGCCGGGAATTGACCGTGGCAGTGATGGGTGACCGCGCCTTAGCAGTGACAGAGATCACAACCTTAAGAGAGTTTTACGATTTTGATGCAAAATACGCAGATGGTGGATCGCGCCATGTCGTGCCAGCTGATCTTCCCGAGGCGATAACCAAAGCTGCGCTTGATGCCGCTTTAGTTGCTCATCGGGCTTTGGGATGCCGGGGTGTATCGCGATCTGACTTTCGATTTGATGAAGACAAAGGACGCTTGGTTATCCTTGAAACAAATACACAGCCCGGCATGACGCCGACCTCTCTGGTGCCAGAGCAGGCCGCGCATTTGGGTATGTCGTTTGAGGATCTCGTCGCGTGGATGATTGAGGACGCTTCATGCCAAAGGTAAAGGGCCGTAAAGCCGCTCCAGAACCTGAATACTATGGCAGCGATACATCGATATCGTCTGTCATCTTTGGGCTTGTTATGGTGATTGCGCTGATCGTCGCAGGCGCTGCTTTACTAGGCGGGTCATTGTCAAAAGCTGGTCAACGCTGGGGCGGCGCGATGGATAGTGTTTCGCGTTCTGTAGGTTTGTCAGTTGATACAGTTGAAGTCATTGGACTTGAGCATATCCCGGCCACCGCGCGCCAGATCAAAATGGCGGCTATGATTGAGCCGGGTGAAAACATGTTCCGGGCCGATCCTCATGCAATCCGTCGCCGGGTTGAGGATACGCGCTTGGTCGCAAATGTTCGGGTTTATCGTCTGTGGCCAGATACTGTTATGATCTATGCTGATGCCGCGCAGCCTTCTGCTTTGTGGCACAATGGCGAGGATTGGGCTGTTGTAGACAGTCTTGGCCGTCTAATGCCGCGCGCGAAAGCTGCTGATCATGCAAGCTTAGTGAAGTCGGTTGGAACCGGGGCACCTGAAGCCGTTCCGGCACTTGATAAGGCGCTGTCCGTCATGCCTGATCTCATGACCAAAGTCGCTCATGCGCGCCGTATTGCTGGTCGCCGTTGGGACTTGGTTCTGACAACTGGTGCGACCGTTAAGCTGCCAAGTGATGAAGCCTTGGCCGAAGGCATGCTGATGTTTGCACGGCTAGAGAAGGCTGGCGATCTAACGCGCCGCCCTCTGGCTGCAATTGATCTGCGCGTACCGGGACGCGTATTTTTGACCCCGGTAAGTGTGAGTGGAGTAGAGGAGGCCGCTTAATGGCCACAAGTGAACAACGACTAAAACCAAGACAAGTTGGTAAAGCGGGCACCGTAATTGCCTCGCTAGATATCGGCTGCTCCAAAATCGCTTGCCTTATTGGGCGCGTTGATCCTGGTAGCCGCGCCGGGTTTGCCTTCATGGGCGGCGGGCGTCAGCAAAGCCGCGGCTTTAACGGCGGATCGATAACGGACATTGAAGCGCTAGAGCGCTCCGTCCGCCTTGCTGTCGAAGATGCAGAACGCGAAGCTGGAGAGCGCATAGAGCGGGTTATTCTTGGAATTACGGGCCCAAAGGTCGATAGTCAGTTGGCAGAAGCGCAAATTGAGCTTGGTCAACGCGAAATTACGAGCCGCGATGTTCAAAAGGTTTGGGCGCAAGCGTTAAGCAAAGTCATTCCCAAAGAGCGCGAACTTTTGGGGGCTTATCCGGTCATGTACGGCGTCGATGATGCTGATGATATCCGCGATCCCGTCGGAATGATCGGTGAT
This sequence comes from Henriciella sp., assembly GCA_029238175.1. Lineage (GTDB taxonomy): Bacteria > Pseudomonadota > Alphaproteobacteria > Caulobacterales > Hyphomonadaceae > Henriciella. Next base: position 25,648 of record JAQWGO010000063.1, read on the forward strand.
CGTGTGCGTGTTCTTTTGAACGTCGTGACGGCGCCAAAAACACTGGTGAACAATCTCAAAGAATGTGTGCAACGTGCGCACCTTCAGGTCGAACGGATCGTTCCGTCTGCTTTGGCAAGTGGATCTGGAAGCCTGATCGAAGATGAAATCGACAATGGTGCGATCTGTATCGATTTTGGCGGCGGCGTGACTTCTGTTTCTGTATTTATGAATGGTGCGCCAGCTTGGCTCGATCTTGTGAAAGTTGGCGGTAGCCATGTTACAGGCGATATCGCGCAGGGTATTGGAACAACTTTTGCGGCGGCTGAACGCCTTAAAACTGTATATGGTACTGCGGATATGCAAGGCCCCGGCCTTGCAGAACGTATAGAGGCACCGCGCCTTGGTGATGATGGCCGCCTATGTGCTGGCCGTATGTCTCGCGGCGAGTTGGCTCAAATTATTACACCGCGTGTCGAAGAATTGTTCGAGATGGTTCAGGCACACCTAACGGCTAGTCCGCTTCGCCCAATTTTACCGAGACGGACCGTACTCACTGGCGGTGCAAGTCAGCTTCCGGGTGTTAGAGAGATGGCATCGAAGGTCTTAAAGCAGCCTGTTCGTCTGGGCAGGCCGATTGATGCTGATGTTTTAGGTGAGAATTATGGGAATCCTGCTTTTTCAACAGCGGCAGGTCTGATAAGCTATGAATTGAAGGGGTTTGCAGATGCTTCGCGGGCTGGCGCGGCATCGGTAATTGCCGGAGGTTCAACCGGGCGTGGAGTGATTGGTAGAGTTCTTAATTGGATACGTGAAAATTTTTAAGTCACGAACACACCTATTTAAGAAACTTTTAGGCCATACCGTTCATTCTGTTCTCAAGCGACACCTTGGCGCGTAGATTAATAGAGCGGGATTACGAATGACTCAGGAACTCAAACCACGCATTATCGTCATCGGTGTAGGCGGTGCAGGCGGAAACGCTGTCGACAATATGATCGAAGCGAACCTGCAAGGCGTTGAGTTCTACGTCGCAAACACTGACGCACAAGCGATGCTGCGTTCGAAGACAGAGAACCGCATTCAACTTGGTCTTGAAACGACCGCAGGTTTGGGCGCTGGCGCTCGTCCTGATGTTGGCGCGGCTTCAGCTGAAGAGTCGATGGACGACATTCTAGAGGCGCTTGAAGGCGCTCATATGGTTTTTGTCGCCGCTGGTATGGGCGGGGGTACAGGAACTGGCGCAGCGCCAGTGATTGCAAAAGCTGCGCACGATCGCGGAATTCTGACGATCGGCGTTGTGACTAAGCCGTTCGGGTTTGAAGGCGCTCACCGTATGACGACGGCTGAAGATGGCCTTGTTAAGATGAAAGAGGCTGTCGACACGCTTATCGTTGTTCCAAACCAGAACCTCTTCCGCATTGCGAATGAGCGCACGACATTCGCCGAAGCTTTCCGGATGGCGGATGATGTTCTTTATTCCGGTGTTCGCGGCATTACTGATCTGATGATTATGCCAGGCCTTATCAATTTGGATTTTGCGGACGTTCGCACGATCATGAAGGGTATGGGCACCGCGATGATGGGCATGGGCGAAGGCGAGGGCGAAGGCCGCGCACTCGAAGCTGCTCGCGCTGCCATTGATAACCCATTGCTGGACGACGTTTCGATGCGGGGCGCTAAAGGCGTTCTGATCAATATTACCGGCGGCTATGATATGACGCTGTTTGAACTTGATGAAGCTGCGAACGAAATCCGCCGTGAGGTTGATAGCGACGCAAACATCATTCTTGGCTCGACATTTGACCATGATCTAGAGGGCCGTGTCCGCGTATCTGTTGTGGCTGCAGGCTTGGGTGATGAGGTTTCTACGGCAGTGACGCCAGAAACACCTGAAACGGCACCCGTGATTGCGAGTGCTGCCGCTCCAGTGGTCGTCGCGCCAACAATTCAGACGCAGCCGACCGAATCGCCAAGAATTGAAGTTGACGAACGCCCAGATTTTGGCGGTCGAACATTACCGCCTGCCCATATTGAGCGGGTTGAGAGTACGGAAACTGTCAGCGCAGATGCTGTATTCGGTGCAAAACCGGTTGCTGAGGGGCCTGCGGGTTTCTCTAATCTCTTCGGTTGGCGCCGTGACGATGCTCAAGGTGATAACGACATTGATGACACGCCAGAAGCGATTGTATCATCACCGGATGACCATCCAAAACCGACGCCGTTTGACGACGCCGACCTCGAAATCCCGGCATTCCTGCGTCGTTCAGCGAATAACTAATTCGATCAAAAAGATACTGGGCACGATCAACGCGCCCAGTATCAAACAAATTCGACCAAAACGATATTCGGCCGCCGGGCTATTTACCGGTTAATGTTGAAAATTGTTCTGAGTGTTTTTCTACTTTACCGGAATCATCATTATCGGAGTACGTCCACTTAGCTTGATTGAAGCCGAGTTGAATAACTTCTACTGCAGGTTCATCACCGTCGGAAAAGCTGGACTCGATAGATTTTATCACAACATTAGAGAGTTCAACACTGTATCGTTCTTTCACTCCACGACCGAAGTTCACAAGATTAGCAAATTTTGCTGTTGGAAGTGGTTCGCCTCGCATCAATATGACCCGAAGTTTTGGGCTTGATTTATCCACTCTCTTTGTAAGGGGCTGACCTATGAGATTATTCATTGAGTATATGGTTTGAGCCATTTTC
>JAQWGO010000089.1 GCA_029238175.1 Henriciella sp.
CTCAGTCATTATCGCTATAGCTGTTAGCCATGAGCATTTTAGTTTGAGCTCGAGCCTTGTCGAGCATCGGCGTGGCGCTTGGCTCTGCCGCTTGCGCCTCTGCGACTTGAATGTCATCGGGTTGGTCATCTTCCGCGATAATGACTGAGCTATTTTTCGAAGGCATCGTCATGAAAACGCCGCCAGCCAAAAGCCCGAGGATGGGTAGTGCGATGACTAGAACCCAAAAGATGTTATTATTGCTTTTGGATTGTCCGCCATTCGCTGCTGCGACTAACGCCTCGCGATCGAATTCTGCCATTTCCCGCTCCTGTTCAGGCCGAACAGATAGCAAGAAATGGTTAAATTCGATTTTGGGAGATCGGTAAGATTTTCTAGATTAGCCGAGCCGTTTGAACGGCATCGGGATCGCCGTAGCAGTCGCTTTAGCAACCAATTTACCATCGGCGTCAAAGCACTCAGCTTCCATGAAGGCTGCGCTACGCCCCCATTTCAGGATGTTGGCTTCGACGTGCGCGTTGCCCGGCATGAGGCGGCGCAGATATGATGTCTTCATCTCTAGCGTGGGCGCTGTCATCGTGACGTTTGAGGCGATGATACAGCAGGTACTCATGGCTTCGTCCATCATGGCAGCGATAAAACCGCCTTGGACGGCACCAGTGGGATTGGCAAACATTTGCGGGACATCGAAGTCCATCCGGATACGCTTAGCATCCTGTTCAACTTCGCTCAGACGCATACCGAGCGTGTCAGAACATGGCGGACGTTTCTTGCTGTTTTGAAAGCGCGCAAGCATGTCTGCATCAGACAGGCGGGGTTTGTCTTCACCGGCGTTTGACATGCCTATTTACGGCGAAATTCGTCTAGGCTGACAACCGTTTCACCCGAAGCTGTTGGGGCTTCACTGTCTTCGGCAGCGATGGGTGCATCATCGAGTGCGGGCGCAACAATCTCTGCTTCGCCAGCCGCAGCAGTTCGTTCGAAATTGACCCCAAAGTTTACGGCAGGGTCTACGAAACGGCTGATAGCGTTGTACGGAATTGTGAGGTGCTGAGGGATACGGTTGAATTTGAGCACAATCTCAAAATGTCCCTCATGGACCTCAAGGTCCCAATATTGGTGCTGGACAACAATCGTCATCTCTTCCGGGAATTGTTCGATCAGGTGGTCCGGTATCTTAACGCCCGGGGCCTTTGAGCGGAACGTCACATAGAAGTGGTGATCACCTGGAGGGGCAGAGCCTTTTGCGGCTTCGCGCAGGGCTTCACGAACAACACCGCGCATCGCGGCCTGGGTAAGTGCGTCATATCCAATATAGTCCGTCATGCCCGTCTCCTGATTCTGCTCCAACCTAACCAGTTGAGCGCGGCGCTTCAACGCCCTTCATGTGTCAGGCGAGCGCTAATCTGTGAGTTCCCCAACTGGGGTTCGTCAAAATTCAATTTGCTTGTTTCTGCAACATAAGTTGAAGAAACAAGGGCACTCTACAAAAGAAGGTGGAGGCTTCTGTTGCCAGGCGCCTCCGGGCCCCGCCTAAGGATCTGAACCCCTAGGAGTTAAAGTCGGAAAACCGAGCACAGCTTACGCTGCGAGCAGTTCACCTTCAGCAAAGTTGTCATTAGCAACTATTGTTGATTGAGCTTCTAACGCAGCTCAAGCGGGTAAAGGCCTCGTCTTTACACGTCCGTCGATCCTATTTCGTCCCCACACTTCGCTAATGCCGAAGGGATTGGTGGAGACGCCGGGTACCGCCCCCGGGTCCGAACCGCTTATTACACGCGCGTTTATTACCATAGTTCCGAAGAACGCTATCAATATAGCGGTGATGGGCCAGCGATGAAAGGGGGAAGTTACTCAACCTTCTCGACAATAACCTCTATAACGTTGTCTGCACGCTCGAGGGTTGCCAGTTCGACCTCAAGCGCGGCGGCATTAATCTCTCGCGTTGTGCGAACAACAGCGCCGGTTGCATCGGCCGTTAGGATGGTGAGGCGCAACATGCGTTCTGTACCGTCCAGCACGCCATCGGCCGCTTTGACGGTCAGTTTGCCGACGGTGTAAACGCCTTTTCCCGTATAATAGGCAGTCTTGCCGGCCAGTTTCGCGCCATTGAATAAGAGCCCAGCCGTCGTTGTCACGATGCACCCACCAAGAGCCAGAGCGACGATAGGGGCAAAAAGAAAAGCGCGGCGCATAATAGTAGGCTCCATTCAGGATTGTTCCTGCTGGAGCCTAATAAAGCTAAGTTTGGTTAACAGGCCTTGATGACAGCGGCGCTGTTATTTGCGGGCTAGGGCGTCTTCGATCATTTGCGCTGTTTCATCGACACCATAAAGCGCGATGAAGCCACCAAAGCGTGGGCCTTGGCTTTGGCCGAGCAAGACTTCGTAAAGTGCTTGGAACCATCCGCGTAGGTTTTCAAACTCATGATCTTTGCCGACCGAGAATGTCAAAGTTTGCAGCTCGTCCTGAGTAACTTCGCCATCCCAAGTTCTAAGGCGTTTGGCCAGATCGGTCATGGCCACGCGTTCTTGGTCATTCGGTGCCCGATAAGTTTTGGTCGGCTCGACGAAATCGCGATAATAGGCCATCGCGTAACCCGCGAGGCGGTCCAGAAGCGGCTGGCTTTCGGCGCTCGCGCCAGGCGCGTAGCGACTGATGAAGCCCCAAAGCTGTTCACGGGATTCTGGATTTGCTGCACTCACAAGGTTGAGCAAGAGCGCAAAACTAACCGGGCTGGTTTCGGCAGGTGGATTACCACCATGAATGTGCCAGACGGGGTTTTCAACCTGACGCTTAGGCTCTTCGCTTGGGAACTTTTCTAGGAAGGTTAGGTACTCATCCACCGCCTTTGGAATCACGTCGAAGTAAAGCTTCTTCGCGGCCCGCGGTTTCTGGAACTGGAACAAAGACAGGCTTTCGGGCGGCGCATACTTTAGCCAATCTTCAACTGAAATTCCGTTGCCTTTGGTCTTTGAGATTTTCTCGCCATTCTCATCAAGGAACAGTTCGTACACGTATTGCTGCGGCGGGTTTTCACCCAGAATGCGCGTGATGCGGCTATAGATAGGTGCATTGTCCTGATGGTCTTTGCCGAACATTTCAAAGTCCACGCCGAGCGCGGCCCAGCGCATGCCGAAATCAGGCTTCCATTGCAGTTTCACATTGCCGCCCGTGACCGGAAGGGTTGTGTCCGTGCCATCTTCATCCTCAAAAGTGATTGTACCGGCTTCGGCATCAATTGCTTTCATTGGAACATAAAGGACGCGGCCCGTGGTTGGAGAGATCGGTAGGAAAGGAGAATAAGTGGCCTGACGTTCAGCACCCAAAGTTGGCAGCATAACTTTCATGATGTCGTCGAACTTTTCCAACGCTTTAAGAAGCATCGGATCGAACGTGCCGTCTTTGTAGCAGGTCGTGGCCGATAGGAATTCATACTCGAAGCCGAAGCCATCAAGAAAGGCACAAAGGCGTGCGCCCATGTGCTCACCATAGCTGTCATGCGTTCCGAATGGGTCCGGAACGGCGGTGAGCGGCATCTGCATATAAGGTTCGAGCGCTTCTGGATTCGGGACAGTTGGCGGGATTTTCCGCATGCCGTCCATATCATCGCTGATACAGATCATCTTGGTTTCGAACTCATCGCCGACCAAGGCTTCGAATGCGGTTTTCACCATCGTGGTTCGAACGACTTCGCCAAAAGTACCAATGTGCGGAAGGCCAGATGGGCCATATCCAGTTTCGAAGACGACGGTGCCTTCTTTCGGTTTTCCCTGTTTCTCCATATTGCGCAGGCGTTTGAGCAAGGAGCGCGCCTGCTCGAAGGGCCAAGCTTTCGCCTCTGCTGCCAAGGTGGGCAACTGCGTTTGGAGATCGGTCATTTCTTTAGGCTCCGTTGTTGGAAGCCGGGAGGTAGCACCGCTGTACCCCGTGTCAAACCTAGCTCTTCAGCGTGCGGGTAAAAAATATTTGACATGTCAAAAATGTTTAACTACATGAGGTGTACAAGATTTTTAACACGAAAGGGGACCCTTATGTCCTTCAAAGAGAAAACCGCCTGGGTCATGGGCGCAATTATGATCGTCGCGGCGGGTTACTATTTCAATATGGTCGCGAAGGCCTCAGCGGCTTTAGGCGACATCAGTCCACCGGTGATTGGCTTTGTGATCGCCTATGTTGTTCTGGTCGTAATCGCTTCTGTCGCCGCGATGATCATTCTATCGATTATGAATTATAGAGAAGCGGATGAGCCAGCCGATGAACGTGAAAAGCAGATTATTGATAAAGCTGGACACTGGTCCAACTATGTTTTGGCAATCGGCGTCATTGCGGGACTTTTCCACTACGGTGTAAACCAGAACGGGAATATGATGTTTCACATTGTCTTTGGCAGTTTGATGGCGGCGCAAATTGCTGAATACGGCCTTCAGATTTGGCTCTATCGGCGGGGTGTGTAGACGTGGCCAAGCGTCCCCCGATTACCAATCGCGTGCGTGAACTTCGTGAAGCGCATGATGCCATGAGCCAGTCGGCCCTCGCCAAGGAAATAGGCGTCACCCGTCAAACCGTCATCGCGATCGAGCAAGGGAAGTATTCTCCCTCACTCGAAAGCGCATTTAGGATCGCCCGCGTCTTTGGAGTTGGGCTAGAGGATGTGTTCGGTTGGGATGGCGACTAAGCTGGAGCTTTTGAGCGCCCTCTTGCCCGGTTGCGATTGCCGCCGGGCTTGCCGCCACCTGAGCTGCGGCGCTGGCCACCGCTATTGCCGCTTTGGCGTTGTCCGCCGGGACGACCACCGCCCTGACGCTGACCACCGCCGCCGCCGCGACCACGACCGCCGCTGGAGCCTTTTGGCTTTACAGGGCGGAAGCTTGGATCTGGCGTTGGAAGTGGGCTGACATCGCAGTTTGCCGGAATAGGCAGAACGTCGATTGTCATGCGGATCGTTTTCTCAATATCGCGCAGATAATAAAGATCATCTGCAGCAACGAATGAAATCGCGAGGCCAGCTTTACCAGCACGTGCTGTCCGGCCAATACGGTGAACGTATTGTTCCGGTACGTTTGGCATTTCAAAGTTGATAACATGGCTGACGCCGCTAACATCAATACCACGCGCGGCAATATCTGTTGCGACGAGAACAGGGCAGGAGCCATCTTTAAAGGCGCGTAGTGCTTTTTCGCGCTGTGGCTGGGATTTGTTGCCGTGAATGGCTTTCGCCTCGATGCCCATTTGGTTCATCTTCTTCACAACTTTGTCGGCGCCATGCTTTGTGCGTGTAAAAACGAGCGTGCGCTCGACGTCTGGATCGCTCAGCACACCGGCTAGAAGGTCGAGTTTATCGCCCGCTGAAACATGGATGATGCCCTGATCGACGCGCTCTGCTGTTGTGCTTTCCGGGGCGACTGAAACTTTGACAGGGTCGCGTAGGAATTGCTGGGCAAGATCGCTGATTGTTTTCGGCATTGTCGCAGAGAAAAGCAGGGTCTGGCGGTCTTTTGGAATTTTCGCGATGATCTTCTTCAGGTCTGGGATGAAACCCATATCCAGCATCTGATCGGCCTCATCGAGGATTAGAACCTCAACATCGGAGAGTGTTAGCGCGCCTTGGCTAACAAGATCGAGTAGGCGGCCCGGTGTGGCGACCAAAACATGGGCGCCTCTTTGTAGGGCGCGGATTTGCTTGCCGATTTTGACACCGCCAAAAACAGTTTGAACAACGCAGTCCATATATTTCGAGTATTGCTCGAAGCTTTCAGCGATCTGGCTGGCCAGTTCTCTGGTTGGTGCGAGGACCAAAACGCGGGTGCTTTTTGGTTTGCGACCTTGCTCATGCTCTAGCAAATAGTCGAGGGTTGGCAATGCAAAAGCGGCGGTTTTACCCGTACCAGTTTGAGCAATGCCGAGGAGGTCTTTATCGTCAAGTAAAAGCGGGATCGCTTGTGTTTGAATAGGGGTGGGTGTTTCATAGCCGAGTTCGTTTACGGCTTTCATGACCAGCTTATGCAGGTCTAGGTCGGAGAATGTTGTCACGTCTCATCTTTCATATGCGGGACGAGGGCGATCATCGCTCCGTCAGCCCGCTGGGCTTGTCGGAACGACCCGCGTGAAAGGGGACGTTAAAAAATTATCTCGTCTGAAGGGGGAGGCTCAATCTTTCCGGTTCGTCCGAAAGCGCGCTTCACGCTGCCGACCCCATACGCGATCTAATCGCGCTGTGACTGGGGCCGCTATGCAGGGGAAGGTATGAACAGTCAATGAAGGGGGTGAGTTTCAGGGTAGGGGGAAGTACGCACGCGAGACGAAAAGTCCCGGCGACACCTGCGCAGACAGGTATCCAACGCTGAAATGTTCAAGTTGGACGAATTGATTTTGGGGTGGGTTTGGAAGAGCCTTCGAGTGAAATGATTTCAGGCGCTATCGGATTATGGATACCTGCCTGTGCAGGTATCGCCGCGGTTTAGCCGCTATCCTCAAAAGGCGGGACGCGGCGCAGAACCACGCGGACCCAGACCCAGCGGACGAGATGCCCGGTACGCTCTAGCGCTTTGCCCATCGCATAGACGAAATAGTTGATGTCCACGTCGCCCGCCGCATTGTCCATATAATCGAGGTGGCGGCGCGGCGCGGTTTCCTGCGCCCACATCCATGCGCGCAGGTCGTTTCTGTCATCAGACCAGAAAATGACGTGAACTTTGCCATTCGGCGCAATCTCAAACAGCACATCCCGCCGCAGGCCCTCGGCCCAGCCGCGAAGCCAGACGAGCTGCCACCAGACCCACGGCCAGTAATAGACTGGCACATGGGCATAGTGTTTGGGGTTGAAACTGATCTCCATCGGATTGGAGTATAGTTTAGGTTGGTAGGGGCGGGGATTGATTATTGACAGAGCGCTTGTATGGGGCTGTATAAAATACGGATTTGGCGGGGGGTGTGGTGCAAATATTTGAGAATAATGTTCTTTTGTGGTTCATTGCAGTAGTTGTTGGAACCCTCATAAGCATTCTTATTGCTCCTTTAAGAGATTTTTTTGATAAAATATTAGTGGATTCATTTAAGTGGGTTTGGGCATCGTAATTGCTTTGCCGAAGTACTTGTCGCTGAGATCTTTTGTGCTGAAGCGCAAGCCTCTATGGAAATTTCGTAGAGCGGGGTCTTTACGTTTAGAGAATTCACCTCCTGTTCTTACGGTGATGAATTTTAAAGGCGGCGTAGGTAAAACTACAATAGCCGCAAATTTAGCTGCATCTTTGGCGCTAAATCACGGAATCAGAGTTTTGCTGGTAGATTTGGACTATCAGGGCTCTTTGTCGGATTTGCTTAGGGAGAATACTGTCTATCCTGACGATGAAAACCTATTAAATGACTGGTTAACGAGAAGAACTAGTCAATTGTCGCTTGAGCAAGCAACCACTGCCGCCAAGGGTTTGGAGAATGTAAAATTGGTTAGCGCTGAATACGCTCTAACTGAGGCTGAAGACAATGAGTTCTTGCGATGGCTCATTGGTGAATCTAGCGATGATGTGAGAAATCGAATTGCACGAAGGCTATCAAGCAAAAAGCATAACTATAAGGGCGAATTTGATATAGTTATCATGGATGCCCCGCCTCGTTTAAGTCTTGCATCTGCAAACGCTCTGCGAGCAAGTCACTTTGTTCTTATACCAACAAAATTGCAGCCACTCTCCGTCCTACCTATAGCAAAAATGACTAAGTACATCTCCGAGTTTAGAGATCAAATAAAAGCAAAATTTGAGTTAATTGGTATTGTTTGCAGTATGACAGCTGGTTTGGCTCCTTGAACCGCCCCGGGTTTGCCGGAGGCTCCTTTTCTTGAGAGAGTGGAGCCATGACGATAAAAAAGCAAAGACCAAGATACGCGCCGGAGGTGCGCGAGCGCGCGGTTCGGATGGTGGAAGAGCACGCGGGCGATCACCCCT
>JAQWGO010000166.1 GCA_029238175.1 Henriciella sp.
GGATATTCGACTTTGCAATGCGTCGACGGCGCTAATGCTGTTGGTTTGGCGCTTGAGCATAATCCAGATCTCATCGTCATGGATATCCAATTACCGGAAGTGTCTGGTTTGGACATCACCCGTTGGCTGAAAGACGACGAACGCACGGCGCACATACCTGTTTTGGCGGTCACCGCATTCGCGATGCGAACCGACGAACTTCTCGTTCGTGAGGCAGGATGCGAGGGTTATCTCTCTAAGCCAATTCAAATTCGTTCGTTCTTATCGAAAGTAGACGAGCTTGTTGAGGCCGGGGTCACCACATGAGTGCCCGCGTACTTGTGGTTGATGACATTCATGCCAACCGCCGTCTTATGGAAGCCAAGCTAGAGGCCAAATACTATACGGTATTGCTTGCCGAGAATGGTCTCGATGCTCTTGAGAAAGCTCGAACCGAACGCCCGCACATCATCCTTCTAGATGTGATGATGCCCGGCATGGATGGATACGAAGTTTGTGAGCGACTGAAGCAAGATGACGCGACCCGGCATATCCCGGTGGTAATGCTCACCGCTCTGAATGACCGCGAGGATCGCCTTCGCGGTCTTGAAGCCGGAGCCGATGACTTCCTATCAAAGCCTGTCGATGATTTTGCACTTATGGCACGTCTAGAAGCGTTGACACGGTACAATGCTGTCGCTAGCGAACTACGCCAACGCGAAGCAACCTCCGCTCAAGCAGCTAGTCTAACTGATGAAGAGCAGAATGAGCTTTCGAGGTCGGCAAATATTCTGGTTGTTGATGCAGAACAACGAATTGCAGATCGCCTGATTACACCACTTAAAGCCGCTGGTCATTTTGCAATGAGTTGGCAGGACAGCCAAGGCGGCAGGGCGAAATCTCGCGACCTCGATTTGATAATTCTATCGATGTCAAACCAGACTTATAACCCACTAAAGCTTTGTGCTCATCTGCGATCGATGGACAGCACGCGGGATGTCGCAATCATTGTCACATGTGACCCACAAGATCGAGAAATTGCCGCGCAAGCTCTGAATCTTGGGGCAAGTGACATTGTTCAAACCCCTGTAGACACGCAAGAGCTTTTGGCCCGTGTTAGCACGCAGTTGAAGCGTACCCGCTATATAGAAATCCTCAGACGACGGGTTGATCGCGGCCTCGAATTGGCGGTCATTGATCAGCTCACAGGCTTGTACAACCGACGCTACATGTTGAGCCAACTGCAACAATGGATGCAGCGAGCGTCGGTGGGCGGGAAACCCGTCTCTGTCATCGCGTTTGATATCGACCATTTCAAACAAGTAAACGACCAGCATGGCCATGAGGCTGGGGATGTTGTCCTGCAGGCCTTCGCGGAACGCATACGAACGAACGTGCGCCCGAAGGATATCGTCTGCCGTCCAGGCGGCGAGGAGTTCCTGGTTATTCTGCCAGAAACGCCCGGAGATCTAGCTTGCGTAGGCGCTGAGCGCATTCGGCATGCGATCGCTGCGGATCCATTTATGTTGCAACGCAGCGCTGAAGAAATCAATGTTACGGTTAGCGCTGGCGTGGCCACATTCCTTGGGGAAGACGATACGCTTGCCAATTTACTTCATCGTGCCGACACCGCATTATATCAAGCCAAACAGAGTGGGCGAAACCGCGTTGAAAGCGTCGCCGCATAAAAGAAAAGGCCGGACTGAAACAGCCCGGCCTTTTCTTTATTCTGTTCTCAGTAGACCTACTTGATCTTACCTTCTTTGAACTCAACGTGCTTACGTACGACAGGGTCGTATTTACGTTGGACCATCTTTTCGGTCATGTTGCGTGGGTTCTTCTTCGTGACGTAAAAGAAACCTGTGCCTGCTGTAGAGTTCAGGCGAATTTTAATTGTTGCCGGTTTGGCCATAGCGATGCACCTTTACTCGGGGCTGGAACTCGAAAACGCGTGTAATGATGGGTTCGGCCGCTTTAGTCAACCACCATCTCGCATCAAATACGGTCAGTTGTGTGACCGGTCCGTGTCCACCGTAGAAATGGCGGTCCGGAAGGTGTATTTCCCTTCAATCGCTCGCCAATTTCACCAAGCATAAACCGCGTCACATTTGGCAAATCCAAATCCAAGGAATCGTTCAGCGTAACCCATTGCAGATCATGAAGCTCAGCCCCATCGACCGGCGGACGTTCATCAATCAATATCTGTTCAGCCTCTGCCATGAAGAAGCGCGCGTCGAATCGTTTCGGGCGGTAGGGCGGGGTTATAGCTCGCCCTATATAGTCGAGTGGTGAGAGGTTTGGAGCAATGTCCATATCATAGAGGCGCTGCCAACCCGCAGGGGCCTTAGCCGGCATTTCGGCGGTTTTACCAAGAAGCAAACCAGTTTCTTCGAAGGTTTCCCTAATAGCGGTCATTGCAAACGCTCTAGGGGTCCTCTGGGTCTTGAAGCGAAGCTTTTCTTCGACCTGCTGGTTCAACTCGCTATAGGCGACGGGGCGGCCATCCTGTGGATCCACACGGCCACCGGGGAACACATACTTATCAGGCATGAAGTCATGCCGCCCAGAGCGTTTGCCCATCAATACGCGTGGGTATTCAGTATCACGCCGCACCAGAATTAGGGTTGCAGCATCTTTAGGCCGCGGCGTAGGTTTGCCTTTAAGGATAACGTCGCTTGCGTCTTCTTTATCAAACGCGGTTCCTGTTAGCTTACCCATCATTAGCGCTTTCCACGTTTCGTTTTTGACTTTTCAGTTTGTCCTTTAGGGCGCATTGGTTTGCGCTTGAACGATTTCCCGCGCGTTGATGGGGGTAGGGATTCGCCCTGGCGTCGTGGTTTTGGCCTAGAAAGAATCTCCAGAAGCAGGCCGCCCTCCATCGGCGAAACCTCTTCTAATCGCACGGTAACGTTCTGACCTAGTTCGAACCGTTTGCCCGAATTTTCTGCCACGAGTGCTTGTGAAGATTCGCTATAGCGCCAGTATTCATGGGACAATTTCGACGCTGGGCAAAAGCCGTCAGCACCGGTTTCAGATAGTCGTATGAACAAACCAGATTTCGTAACGCCTGAGATGCGGCCTTCAAATTCAGCACCAACACGGTCAGCTAGGAACAGTGCTAGATAACGGTCATTAGCTTCGCGTTCTGCAGCCATAGAACGGCGTTCGGTGGTGACGAGATGTTCGCTCATT